>JAFGFV010000287.1 GCA_016930895.1 Spirochaetales bacterium
GCCCGGGCTTCGCTTCCAGGCCCGCTATTCCTCCAGGTCGGGGCTTCAGGACCGCGGTCAGCCCTCGGCCCGCGGCCGCGGCCGCGAACAGCGGGGCGAGGGCGATGGCAAGGTACGCCCCCACGGCAGCGTAGGCGGGGAGCGCGGGCCCCAGCAGGGTTCGGAAGATCCTCATACGCTCAATGGTAGCCGCAAGCGGCTACCATGCAACCAAGCACGCGGCCAAAGCGTCGGCCGCTTCCGTTCACCGCCTGCAACCGCAGGCGGGCTTCATTCTTCGTCCAGAAACAGGACCTCCGAACGGGAGCCCGCATCGGAAGCCCGCGCGCTGCCTCCAGCGGTCCCCAGGAAGGCATACTCCCGTACCCTGCCCGGGTCGATCTGCTCGGCCTGGGCATAGTACTCCTGCGCCTGGTCGTAGTTCTCGAGGGCGTGGTGGGCCTGCGAGATGTTGAGGAGGACCAGCTGGACCGCCGGGGAGTCACCCCGCTTCTGCTGCTCCAACGCGTCCCGGGCGTTCTCGTAGAGCCGCAGCGCGCCGCGATAGTCCTGCCGCAGGTAGCGGACGTTGCCCAGGTTGACCATCGCGCTCGCGTAGGAGGAGTCGAGCTGAAGGGCGCGGTTGAAGGCCGTCTCGGCCTCCTGGTAGCGGGCGAAGCGCGCATACGCCATGCCGAGGGCGCTGTAGGCCCGGGGACTCCTGCTCGCCTCCGCCTCGCTCCGGTAGCTTTCGGCAATGGCGTCGGCCACCCGGCTCAGGTCCCGGGAGAACCCGGCGGCGATGCTGCGGGGCTCGCCGTACTGCAGGCCCAGGTCCGTTTCCCTCAGGCCGACCGGTCGGTATACGCCCTGGGCCTGCCGGGTCCGGTAGAATCCCCGCAGCTCCGGCTGCTCTTCGTAGCTGTTCCACAGCTCGGCCCCGCGGCCCCAGGCATCCAGAAAGCCGTTAGTGCCCACCATCGTGATCTCCACGGGCACCCAGAGCTCCCCGTCGATGTTCAGGGTCAGGCTGCGGTTGGGATGGATGCTCCGGTAGCTGCGGCCGGCTTCCTTGGTGTTCACGACCGGGTAGATGTGACCGGGGACGGTGATGTACCCGGTTTCCACGCCCGTCGTCTCCAGGAGGCTGCAGAACAGCACGGTCAGATCGTCGCAGTCCCCGGTGATGCGGCTCAGGGTGTCCCGGGGAAGGCTGACCGAATCCACCAGCATGGTGTTGCCTTGCGCCTGGGTGAACGGAGAGCTGGGGTCCACCTGGTAGATCAGCCCCAGCTCCCGGAGAGCGTTGTAGAGCTGCATGGCCAGCTGGAGCGGCTCAGTGAACCGGGGAGCGGTCTGTTCCTTCAGGCTCTGGCGGACGAAGCTCACGTAGTTGCGCAGCGCGCTGTCGGCAGGGGTGATGAAAGCCCCGACCTTGCGGTCGTCGTCCCAGACGATGGCGGTCTTGTCGTACAGGTCGTAGGTGACCGGCTGGCGCTGCTCGGCGGCGCGCTCCCGGCTCTTGTAGGTGGCGATGATCTCTCCGGTCAGGGGGGTGACTCCCTGGGTCGTGAACACGTTCTGATTGAACGAAGCGTACAGCGGGATCTCCACGCTCTCACCCCCGGCGAGCTCCGGGATCACCGCGGCCGCGGTCGCGGAGTCCATGAACTCCTTCTGGTAGAAGGAGACTTCCAGGTCCCTGACTGGGTGCCTCTCCGTGTTGGTTATGGTGACACTCCCGACGGGATTCCTGACGTAGTAGCTCTGCATGGCGCTGAACAGGGGCGGAAGAGAGACCCTGTCGATGCGCAGGCTGCGGATCAGGGCCCGCGCGGAGTCGGGGTCCTCCCCGAAGCGGTAGTGCACGGCGAAGCCAACTCCGAAGATGAAGCCGTTGAGCTCCTTCAGCGGCGACAGTGCATGCACGTATTTCACGCTGGGCTCGATCTCCACGCTCAGGCTGTACGAGGGCACCAGGCCTATCTTGCCGCCTGCGCCGATCACCGCGAAGGGCGAGCCGACCGGGCCGGTGTCGATCACCTGGGGGAACACCGCTTCGGAGACGCCGGCGAGCAGCGCCGCGCCGACTTCGAAGTTCCGGACGAAACGATGGACGTAGGCCAGCCCGAGGACCCCGTACCAGTGGCGGTGGTCCCACTTGTCCGGGAAGGCCGGGTCCAGGGAGTCGAACTGCATCAGCCCGCCGCGCACGAAAGGCTGGAGCACGGGCAGAGCGGAGAGGGGGAAACGCAGCTCTCCGGCGATTTCGAAGACGTTGTAATCGTAGTTGAAGCTCGTGATCGGGGCGAGACTGTGGTACTGCAGCCCGATGGAAACGGGAAACTTGTAGTAGGTGTTCAGGTCGACCTGGCTGTCCTGGGCCGGGAGCCGGGGAGGGGAACAGGCCAATACGATCGCAACGAGGCATACGTGCACCGCTCTCCCATGGCTGCTTCCAGGCATGTTTGTTCCCTTTCCTGCCGCAGTGAATCCCTGATGTACCCTGACGTACAGAGTATAGCACAAGACGGCGCGCCGACAATTGACCCGGCTGCGACCTGGCGCCGGGGCGCTCATCCGGCTTGCGGCAGTGGAGATTTCCCGCCGGGACTGTGATATCTTCGAGCCAGAGATGTACAGAGGGTCTCAATCTCCCCTGCCGGGCGGCAGGTCCTGCGTTAGCCGTTCCGGCCCCACGAGGAACCAGGCATGAGCATGTCCAGACTACTTCGAGCCCCCGTCGTTGCGGCTGCAGCGTTCGCCGTCCTGCTCGTCCTTGCCGGCTGCCCGAACCCGATCGACCAGGGGATCGCCGAACAGATGCTGGACAAGAGCGTTCCCACCCTCGACATTTCTTCTCCGCAGGACGGCAGCGAATACGGCCAGAGCGTAACCGTGCAGGGAACCACCAGCGACGCAGGGGGACGGCTGCGTACCCTGCGCTACCGGGTTGCCGGCACCCTCGGAGTCCTGCTGGAGGGAGAGGTGGCGGCCTCGACGATCGGGAGCGACGGCAGCTACGCCTTCCAGTTCAGCACCATCGATTTCGACGGCCCGATCGTGGTGACCGTCATCGCGGAGGACTGGAACGACAACGTGGTGGAGGAGTCCGTCATGCTGAGCGACCCCGGCAGCCCCGTGTCCTCCCTCTCCGCGGCGCCCGACAACAAGCGGGTGAGCCTGGCCTGGGAGGCCATCGAGGGCGCCTCGGGCTACACCCTGTACTACACCTCCGACGGGACCCTGCCGTCCCTCGGGTACGGAACCTCGGTCGCCGTTGCCGGCACTGCCTACGATCTGACGGGACTCAAGAACGGGAAGCTGTACATCTTCCTGCTGTGCGCCCACGTGGGGGCCGCGGACTACTGGTCCGACTACGTCGACGCGATCCCCTTGTCCGAACTCACCCTGGCGCCCAAGGTGCGCGGGGACTACCGGTCCATTAACCTGGAATGGGCCGAGATCGAGGGCACGGACGCCTTTGTCGTGTATCGGGCCGCGAACGACCCCAACGGCGTCTACACGAACCTCACGGGCACCCTCAGAGGCAACAGCTTCACGGACACGACCGTGACGGACGGCACCTGGTACTACTACAAGATCCAGCCTGCCCTGGCGGACGGAAGGCTCAGCACCTACAACGGGGCCCAGACCTTCCAGGCCCCCACCGTCCAGGAGCGGGTCACCAGCATCAACACCTCGGTGACCAACAAGCGCGTGCGGATCAGCGGGAGCTACGCCTATGTGGCCGCGGGCACGGACGGGATCCTGGTGGTGGACATCGCCAATCCGGCGGCGCCTGCGGTCGTGCGCACGGTCGACACCACGGATGCCCGGGACCTGGACATCTCGGGCAGCTACCTGTACCTGGCCGACGGCTCGGCGGGCCTGCGGGCCTTCACCCTGGCCGACCCGGCCTTCCCGGCCCAGGTGGGGGTCTTCAAGACCGACGGGGCCCACACCATCGGCACGGCCGTCGAGCTGAGCGTCGTGAGCGGGACCCACGCCTTCGTGCTGGACAGCACCAGCGGTACCGTCGTGCACGCCATCAACACCACCACGCCGAGCGCCCTGGCCTGGATGTCCAGCTACACCAACGCCTCGTACACCTTCGAGGATGTTGCCGCCTGCGTATGGGCGGACAATCCGAGCTACGAGTTCCTGTACATCACTACGGGATCCGGCGACGTACTGCTCGAGATCTACTTCTACAACTTGAGCTTCTATTCCTACCGATCCTATACCGACCCGGACTACTTCCCCCGCAAGGTCACGGTCAGCGGCAGCTACGTGTACCTTCTGGGAAAGCGGAACGTGGACCTCGAGCCGCCGGACGAGAACGCCCTGCTCGTGCTGAGCAAGTTCCCCGCTGCGTTCACCAAGGTGGGCCAGGGCGGCGAGATCAGCGGCTACGCCGCGGACGTGCGGGCCGCGGGCAACCGGGCGTACGCCGTGGACAGCATCGGCTTCCACCTGTACGACGTGAGCGATCCGGCGGATCCGGTGCTGCTGGACTACCTGAACACCCCCGGCAGTCCCACCGGCGTGGATGCCGGCAGCAGCTACGCCTTCATCGCCTCGGGGGTCCTGCTCTTCCAGACCGTGGACCTGACCCTGCCCACCAGCCTCTCGCTCCTGGCCACCTACGACGGCGCCGGCAGCAGCGGGGCCCTGGGCGCGGCGGTGCGGGGGGACTATGCCTACGTGGCCGCCACGGGTCCTTCCCGCCTGCAGATCCTGGACGTGAGCAGCCCCGAATCTCCCTCGGAAGCGGGCTACCTCACTCTGTCCGCTCCCAGGGCGGTAGACCTGTCCGGGGACTACGCCTTCGTGGCCGATTCCACCTCGGGGCTGCGGATCATCGACGTTTCGAACCCTTCCTCACCGGCTGCCCGGGGCA
>JAFGFV010000288.1 GCA_016930895.1 Spirochaetales bacterium
GCGGCAATCTTGCCCTGCTCCACCGCCACATCCGCGCGTACGGTCTTCTCCGGGTACAGCACCCGGCCGCCGGTGACGACAAGATCATGGCCCATGCTTGCTCTCCTTCGACGCGGAAATACGACTCCCTGATCCTGGGATTCCCATCATAGGCGCCGCCATACGAGCTGTCAACGCGCGGCCCGGCGGCAGACCCGGAGCACCGCCTCGATACGGGCCACGAGGTGCAGACAGATGCTCTCGGCTGTCAGGATTCTGGGGACAGCAGCCCGCGGTAGTCTTCCGGGGTGTCCACGTCCTGGAGAACGTGGGGGTCCTCGACCGGGACGAGCAGGTTCGGGACCTCGGCCAGGACGTCCCGCAGTGTCACGGCCGGCGTTGCCGCCAGGATACGCTCTCTGACCAGGGCGGCCAGCAGGAGGGGATGGCCCTTCTTGCCGTGATAACGGGGTATCAGGGCCGGGATCCGGACGCCTGCCGCCTCCGGCAGCTCCTCGGCGAGCCCGACCAGGAGATGGTACGTTCCCGGATCGACCAGGGGCATGTCGCCGAGGGCCACGAAAAACCGGGGCGAACCCACCTCGGCAACACCCCGGCGCACGGAGCTGAACATGCCCTGCTCGTACTCGGGGTTCACCACCACCTGGACGCGCTCACGCCCCTCGAACAGCTCCACCAGCTCGGCCGCCCGGTGCCCGGCCACCAGGATGACCCGGCCGCAGGCCTCCAGGGCCGTGGACACGGAGCGCTCGACCAGGGTGGTCTCTCCCAGGGGCAGGGTCATCTTCCACTGCTCCATCCGTCGGGAGCGCCCGGCGGCGAGCATGACGCAGTCCGGCCGAATCATCACGTCCGAGGATGATAGCCCTCCCACCGGTTCCCCTGTCAATACGGCGGGGCATCGGACCGGGCCCCATCAGCCGGGCGCCCGTCAGGGACCTCGGCGGACAGGGTCTCGAAGCGCTCCTGCAGGGCGCTCATGAGCCCCTCGGCCTGAGCCCGCGTCCCCCCGGCAAGCTCGCCCTGCAGAGTCCTCAGCTCGAAGGGCTCCCCAATGCGCACCTCGGCGTGCTTGTGCGGAGGGCTGTAGCGGCTCCCGATGTCCCCGCCCATCAGGCGGTTCACCACGTCCGCCAGGTTCAGGGCGTACTCGATGAGACGGTTCACCGAAGCCGCCGGCCCGATGTAGTCGGTCCGCAGGTACTCCAGGACGTCCACCAGCTCGTTGTGACGCAGGTGGAGGTGGGCCTCCGCGGCGACCCGGTCGGCCAACGCCCACTCGAGGGGAGCTTCGCCGTCGCGCGGCCGGAGGTCCGAGCGGAACAGGTAGTCCCACCCCCGCTGCCGCACCGCAAACACCCGGGAGAGCAGGTCCCCGTGGGACGGCAGACCCATGAACCCCTCCGGGACCCGCAGGGCTCGGTCGCAGAGCCGCCAGGCCCGGTCCTGGAGGTTCCGCGGCGCCCCAGGGACCTCGGGCTTTCCCGTCCCTGCCGTTCCCCAGGCCGATGGATAGAAGCGGGCATAGAAGGCCTCGATCCTGGAGACGAGCGCTTCGGTCAGAGCGATCAGCCGTTCCGAGTCGCTGTCGCCCGCCGGCACGGTAAGCCCTGCCAGGGCCGCTGTGCGGTCGACGACCGAGCGGAGGGTCTTGAGCGGGTGCCGCGGGTACCGGTACTGGATGGCCAGCGGCAGGAGCAGGACCTTCTCACCCCGGCCGCGCCGCTCCAGCTCTCCCGCGCACCAGAAACCCAGCCGGGCGACCCCCGCCTCCATGGGACCGAGCAGGTGGTTGTGGTAGGTCACCTGCCCCTCCGGCGCCAGGGCCAGGGGGAAGGGCCCCTCCAGCAGGTACTCGCGAATCGCCCGCATGCCCTGGGAATCGCTGCGCCGGTTCATGACCGAGAGCGCCCCGATTCGGGGGATCATGAAGGCGGCACCGCCGCCGGCCCAGACCGTGACCCCCCGCCCGTACAGGTAGTGAGCGTGAGGGCGTCCCCCGAGAGGCAGGCCGCCGCGCCGCGCAGCCCGGGGGAGCATGCGGCTGAGCAGGTAGGTCATGACCGGCGGGTCGTGCACCGAGGCATGGCGAAAGGCGACCAGGAGGCGCGCCTCGCCGCGATAGAACTCCCGGTAGGCTTCGACGAGCCGCTGGAGGCCGGCCGCCCGCACGTGATCGATGCCCTCCGCCAGCCGCAGGTACAGGGGCGAACCCAGGCGCATCAGCGCATACACCCAGGGGACGAAGCGCGGAGGCTGGTACTCGAGGGCTCCCTGTGCCTGAACTCGTCTCTTAGGCATCCGAGGCGGAGTATACACCCGCGGCACCCGGGAGGGTAGCGCAGGACACGCCCCGTCGCGGGCGGTTTCTGGACCGTTCGGAATATTTGGACCACTTGGACCACTTGGGGCTTGACAACTGAGCGCAGGTTGTGGCATTCTCCCTCCAATTTAGGCGCCGCCCGGGGCTGGGCGCCGCCCGATTGATGAACCCGAGTGGTGAACAATTGAGAGCAACCTCAGCATTCCGAGACAGACTGCAACGAACCCCGAACCGACTCCGGCACTCCCGGAGTTTTTTTTTGACCGCCCCAATTGACGGGGCGGGCAAGACCCGATTCAGGAGAGCCGTTGCCTCTCCTTTTTTTGTGCCCAAATCCACACGAGGCAGACCCATGGGAGGGGGACAATGAGCGAGAGTTTTTTCGCCCGGCTGGAACGCTGCTGCCGCGACAAGGACAGCCTGCTGTGCGTGGGCCTGGACCCGAGGCCCGATGGGCCGGGAGGGCTGCAAACTCCCCGGGAGGTCCTGGAGCACAACCGCGAGGTCATCGAGGCCACCCTGCCCTACGCGGCCTGCTACAAGCCCAACATCGCCTTCTACGAGGCCTACGGGCTCCCGGGGCTCCGGGTCCTGCGGGACACGCTCTCCGCCATCCCGGCGGAAGTCCCGGTGGTGCTCGATGCCAAGCGCAACGACATCGGGCAGACCGCGGTAGCGTATGCCCGGGCCTTGTTCGAAGGCTGGGGCGTGGACGCGGTCACCCTGAACCCTTACCTGGGCCGCGAATCCCTGGCGCCGTTCCTGAGCCATTCGGGCAAGGGGCTGTTCCTGCTGTGCCGGACCTCGAACCCGGGCTCCGGCGACCTGCAGGGCCTGACCCTGGCCGGCGGGCGGCCCCTGTACCTGGAGGTGGCCCGGGAGGCGCTCAGCTGGTCCGGCGAGCCCGGCAGGATCGGCCTGGTCGTCGGAGCCACCGACCCGGAGGCCCTGGCCCTGGTGAGGCGTGAGCAGCCCGACCCCTGGATCCTCTGTCCCGGGATCGGCGCCCAGGGAGGGGACCTGGAGAGGGCGGTCCAGGCCGGCTGCCGCGAGGACGCCCAGGGGCTTCTGGTCGTGGTGGGCCGGGACATCTACCGGGACCCGGATCCCGCCGGCAAGGCCCGCAGCTACCGCGATCGGATCCGCAGCGCCGCAGCGGCAGCCTCGGCCCGCCCGGCCGCAACCCGCGCAGCGGCAGCCTCGGCCCGCCCGGCAGCCGTCCCCGCGGTGCGGGAGCTCGAGGCGCAGGTGGACAGGCTTCGCCTCCTGGAGGCGCTGCTCGAGCACGGCTGCCTGCGCTTCGGCAGCTTCCGGCTCAAGTCCGGGGCGGTTTCGCCGCACTACCTGGACCTCCGCCGCATCATCTCCGACCCCGCTCTCCTCGACATGGTCGCTTCGACCTACGCCGGCATGCTCGCTCGCCTCCGCTTCGACCGGATCGCGGCGATCCCGGTGGCCGCCCTCCCGATCGCTGCGGCGGTGTCCCTCAAGCTGGGGGTGCCCTTCGTGTACCCGCGCCTCGTGGACAAGGGCCACGGCAGCGGCAACCGCATCGAGGGGGAGTTCCACCCGGGTGAGCGGGTAGCGCTGGTGGACGACGTGATCAGCTCCGCCCAGAGCAAGCTCGAAGCGATCGAGGTTCTCGAAGCCGAGGGCCTGCAGGTCAGCGACCTGGTGGTCCTGGTGGACCGGGAAAGCGGCGGCCGGGAGGAGGTCGAGCGCCGCGGGGTTGGGTTCCAGGCCGCGGCCAGGATATCGGAGCTCCTGGCCTTGGCGGGGGTGCACGCATGAGGCCTCGTGAGGAGGTCCTGGCGCGCCTGCGTCCCTCCTGGGCGGCGGGAAGGCCGCACCTGGCCACGGTGTCCGGGATCCTGACTACCCGCCCGGCGCTGGTTCGCTGGGTCGACCTCTGCGTCCCGGAGGTCGACATGATCACGACCAAGAGCTATCAGGTCCGTCCCAATCCCGGGTACCGGGAGCCGGTGGTGGTGGAAGCGGAGGTGGGTTGCTTCGGCAACGCGGTGGGGCTGCGCAATCCTGGAATGGATGAAGGGTTTCGGGAGCTACAGGAGCTGCGGCGCAGCCACGAGCTCAGGGCCCTGCTGTGCGTTTCCCTGTCTGCCTCCTCGGCGGAGGAGTTCGCCCTCCTGGCCCGACGGTTCGGCCCGGTCGCCGACCTGCTCGAGCTCAACCTCTCCTGCCCGCACGCTCAGGCGGGCTACGGCGCCGCGATCGGCCAGGACCCCCGCAGGGTAGCCGCCTACCTCCGGGCCATCCGCCTGGCTACCCCCAGGCCTTTGGTGGCCAAGCTCACGCCCAACGTGGAGGCGATAGGCCCGATTGCCCGGGCAGCCGTGGCGGCTGGGGCCGACGCCATCAGCGCCGTAAACACGGTCGGGCCCGAGGTCTTCCGTGAGCCCGGCAGCGGGGACCCGATTCTCGGGAACCCGAACGGCGGCAAGGGCGGCAAGTCGGGAGACTGGATCCGGGAGGTGGCCCGGGCCAAGGTGGCGGAAATCCGGGAGGCGGTAGGGCTCCGGGTCCCGATCATCGGGATGGGCGGGGTCTCCACGGCCCGCGACGTTCTGGCCCTGCGCGCCGCGGGGGCCGACCTGGTGGGTCTGGGCAGCGTCCTGGCGCGGGTGCCCCGCCAGGAGCTGATCCCGCTGTTCGCCGCCGCCCTGAGCGCGGACTGCCGCCTCGGCTCGAACACGGCGGCGGATTTTCTCTCCCCCAAGCGGCTGATGCAGTACCGTCCGTTTCGCCTGGCGGGCGTCCGGGAGCTCGGCCCGGAGCTGCGCCTGCTCACCCTGGAGGGTAGGCTGGAGGCGCAACCCGGCCAGTACGCTTTTCTCTACATCCCGGGAGTCGGGGAGAAGCCCTTCTCCATCGCATCCGGCTCGCCCCCCACCTTCGTGGTCCGCCGCCGCGGGATCTTCACGTCGGCGCTGTTCGGGCTCTGCCCGGGGCAGCGCCTGCTGGTGCGGGGCCCGTACGGGGCCGCCGCCCCTGAGTCTTCCCTGTCCGCCGCAGTGGTGATCGCCGGCGGCACCGGCATCGCGGTCGCCGCTCCCCTGGTCAAGGCACTGCGAAAGCGCCACGGATCGGTAAGATTCTACTTCGGAGTCGGCCGGGCGGAGGAGCTCGCCCTGTCCGAGGCCCTCTGTCCCGGCATGGAGTGCCGGGCGGTGGCCGATCAAGGGGTCCCCGCCCGGGTGCTGGAGACCCTGCCGAGAGAGCTCGCTCCCGGAGGCGCGGAAGGGCGGGCGTTCTACCTGGTCGGGCCCGAGGGTTTCCTCCGCAAGGCCGCGGCGGTCGCCGAGGCGTTGGGGGCCGCGCCCCGGGAGATCTATGCCTGCCTGGAGACCCCTTCCCTGTGCGGGGTGGGGCTGTGCGGCTCCTGCGAGTGCGGAGGGCGCCTGCTGTGCAAGGAAGGGACCTTCGTCTCCGTGGAGGCGCTCCGGGCAGCCGGCGCGGGTTTCGAATCGGAGGCAGCGGACTCCCGCCACGCCGAGGCGGAGCGCTTCGTCCCCGCCGGAAGCGCGATCAGCCGATAGCAGGCCGGGCAGGTCCCAGCGGGCCGGCAGGCCGCCGGTCCGGCCGAGGCGGTGGTCCCCGTCTGCCGCAGGAACTTGCGGGTGGTGAGCCCCATGACCAGGACGAACGCCAGGAACAGGGCCATCAAGGCCGCAACCGCGGCCAGCAGCACCTTATTGCTGCTCTTCATCGTTCATGCCTCCGAATGCTTGTTGTCGGCGCAGCGCCTCGAGGTCGCTGCAGGAAAGGTGCAGCAGGTCCATGGTCCGGAACAGCCGGGGCAGCTCACGGCGCACGAAGTTGCGGCGCTTGAGCTCCAGGGTCCTGTCCAGAGCATCGGCGGCCACGAAGTAGCCGATGCCCCGCTGGTTGTAGATGATGCCCAGGTCCTGCAGGTACGCGTAGGAGCGCATCACCGTGTTGGGGTTGACCTCGATGGCCTCCGCCAGCTCGCGAATCGACGGAATGCGCTCCTCCGGCTTCCAGGCCCCCGAAAGGATCCGCTCGCTGATGTGCTCCGCGATCTGCAGGTAGATCGCCTGATCCTGCCGGAACTCCATCCTCACACCTCGGTCTCCCGCAGGCGCAGGTAGCCGATGACCCAGCCCACCGGGGCCACGGCGATCCAGAACAGCAGCCTGGCCGCCCTCCAGAAGCCTTCGGCCAGGGGCTGCAGGATCCTCTCCAGCTCTCCGGTGGCGCCCAGCTGGTTGAGATACGGTTGGAAGATGATGCTGCGCCCCATGGCGTAGTCACGGAACACGATCCACGCCGCCAAACCGCTCACGATTCCGAGGACGATCCCGAAGAGCACCAGGTACAGCACGGTCTTGACGAAAGCCAGCCTGCGGAAGTAGAGCGAGCCCACGAGGAACACCGACTGGGTGACCAGGTAGGCCGCCGCGGCCAGGAGCACGTTCCGATCCAAGGGGTTGAAGAAGGGATAGCTGGTTCCGAAGATCAGGCGGCTGATCCCTTCGGCGGCGGCTGAGACCGCGCTGTAGAAGACCAGGCTGCCGAGCGCGTAGCCCACCGAGCTCACGAGCAGCTTGCTCAGGAACTTCTCGAGCGCCGAGCCCGGCAGGGTCAGGTAGAAGATGCTCTGACTGTCCAGGTGCAGCTCCCTGAAGGCCAGGCTGGTGACGATGAACCCGCCGATGAACAGCAGCTGGGCGTAGATAGCGGGGTGGACCGGGGCCGGCTGATGGGAAAAGGCGGAAACCACTCTGGACAGGATCAGGAACCCTCCAACCGCGGCCATGGCGATGAGCACCCCTCTGTACCCGCCAGCCAGGTCCCGGCGGAGCAGAAGTCCGAGACGGCGCCCGCTGAGAAGCTGTGATGGAGCCCTTCGAGTCGCCTTCATGCTACGCCTCCCGGCCGAACAGGGCGGCCACCCGGTCGCGATTGGCGATCACCGTGTTGAACAGAGTCTCCAGGTCGACCCTGGCCTCCTCCCCCCGGGTGTTCTCCCGTACCACGATGTATCCCCCGAGGGTCTTGTCCGCGTACAGGACCTCTTCGGGCGCCGGCTCACCGGCTTCGAGCTCCATGTGCAGGCGCCGGGACACCTCGAACAGGGGCTGATTGAAGATGATGCTGCCCTCGTCCAGGATGATGATCGGGTCGATCAGGTTCTCCATGTCCCGCACCTGGTGGGTCGAGATCAGGATGATCCGCTGGTCGTCCCCCGCCCGGGCCAGGAGCTTGCGGAACTGGCTCTTGGACGGGATGTCCAGCCCGTTGGTCGGCTCGTCCAGGAGCAGGAGCCGGCAGCCGCTGGCCAGCCCGAAGGCGAGCAGGAACTTCTTCTTCTGCCCATAGGAGAGCTCGGAGAGCTTCTTGGCAGCCCCGAGCTCGAACTCCCGGCGATATTCCTCGAAGGCCTCGCGATCGAAACGCGGGTAGAACGGAGCGTACAGCGCCAGGTACAGCTCGGGGCTGAGCGCGGGCACGTAGAACTCCTCGGGCAGGAAGTAGATCTCTTCCAGGAGCCCAGCCGGCCGGTTCTGGGGAGGGTATCCCAGGACCTCGCACTCTCCCAGCTGGGGCAGGCGCAACCCGCAGATCAGCTTGAGGAGCGTGGTCTTTCCCGCCCCGTTCTTGCCCAGCAGGCCGTAGATGTTGCCTGCCTCCAGGGCCAGATCGAGGTCGCGGAACAGGTGCTCCCGGGAATACCCGAAAGACAGGCCCTTGATCCGAATGCCCGCAGCCGTCATCGATATCCTCCTATTTAGTGCACTATTATACTATGACACTAGTAATCTAATCCAAAGATCGGGCAGCGTCAAGGTTATTCCCTTCTGAATTTCATCGATCCGCCGCTGGGGGTTACTCGTCCACCGCCGCGAGCACGGCGCGGATGTTCTCCTCGGGAGTGCCGGGAATGAAGGCCCCGCTGGGAGCGAGCAGGAAGCCCCCCTCCATCCCGCCGGCCGTTTCGATGCACCGCCTCGCTTCCCCAAGCACCTCTTCCGGAGTGCCCCGCAGGAGGAGCTCGATCGGGCTCAGGTTCCCCATCAGCGAGGCCCGCCCGCCCGCGGCCGCCGCGACCTCCGCGAGGTCCGCGCCGAAGTACAGCACGTCGATTCCCAGCTCCGGCAGCCGCGGCAGCACGTGCGCGATCTGGCGGTCGCAGATATGATAGATCTTGAGCGCCGAGGCGAACTCGCGGCACACCCGCGCCAGGTACGGAAATACGAACTCCTCGAAGTGGGCCGGTCCGACCCGGGCCGGGGTGTGATCGAACAGGTAGATGCGCCGCAGGGTCCCGTTGAGCTTCTCCTGGGTCCTCAGCCACTCGAGGGTGAACTCGGTCGCCCTGCCCAGCAGCCGGTGCGCGGCCTCGGGATGGTCCACCAGTCCCATCAGAAAGTTCTCGTAGCCCACGACCAGGGCCGTGGTCTCTACCGGACCCATGGCGAAGGCGAACCCCTCCAGGTATCCGTAACGGTCGATGTACCTGCGGTCCAGGTGCTTCCAAAAATAGCGGTACTGCTCCAGCACCTGCGGCATGAGACCGCTTTCGGGTACCCGCGGCAGCGGGAGCTCGAGGGCGTCTTCGATCCCTCGGTCCCCGGGCTGGGCGTGCAGGGCCTGCGGGCACACCGGCTCTGGGGCCAGCGGGTTGTCCTCCCGCTGGACCAGCCGGCAGCCGAACGCAGAGGGCTCCACCACGCCGCAGCCGAAGTCCGGGTAGATGCCCGGGATGAGCATGGCCTGCGGGTACGCGTCCTGGTAGGCACACTGCACACGCAGTTTGACCTCCGGATCGTACAGGTAGTCTCGGACCGAGACCCCGAAGCGCCGGCAGATATACTGGGAGCTGATGCAGAACACCACGGGCACCCGGCCGGGAGCTTCCCGCCGCGCCGCCCTGAGGAACCCTTCGAGCACTTCGCCTGCGTGCGGGCCCATCCGTCCTCCCTCCTCAGCCGGCAATCGAGATCGGGTAGGCGCCGAAATCCCGCACGGCGCGGACCATGGTCCGGAAGGTTTCGGGGCTGACCCCGCTGTGGATGCTGTTGCTCGACGCGAATACGTGCCCCCCTCCCGGAGAAGCCACGCGGATGATCTCCTTGACCGCGTGGACTACCTGCTCCGGGGTACCGAACGACAGCAGGTGGGCGCAGTCGATGTTCCCCAGGACCGTGATCCGATCGCCATAGGTGTTCTTGACCCAGCCGATGTCCATTCCGGCGGGGGGTTCGATGCTGTGCAGGCCGTCGATCCCGACCTCGTCCACCAGGATGTCCAGCAGCACCGTGGTGTTCCCGTCCAGGTGCTTGAGGTACGGCACGCCGTGGGCGTGGCACTCGTCCACGATCCGCTTGAGGTGCGGAGCCATGAAGCGCCGGAACATCTCCGGCGAGACGAGCGGGCCGCCGCCGAAGCACCAGTCCTCCGCCCCCAGGATGCCGTCTACGCCCAGCTCCAGCTGGGCTCGCAGGATCGTCATCATCCCTTCGGTTGTGGCGGCCATGTAGCGCTCGATCAGTCTCGGCTCGTCGGCCATGGTCACCAGGAACAGGGGCAGGTACGGCACAAAGGTCGGAAAGGCGATGTCTGCCGCCCCCATCACGAACATGGCTTGCTCGCCCCGGGCCCGTTGCCGTTCCACCGCCAGGCGGATGGCCCCGACCCCGTCCTGGAGGCTTTCGTGCAGCGGCGCGTCCGCCGAGCGCTCGAGGTAGTCCACGTAGCGCCGCAGCTCGCCGACTCCCCCCTGGGAGATCGAGTCCGTGACCGTCACGCAGATGTCGCTCTCCGGCTCGTACTGCTCGATGGACCAGAAGCCATGTTCCAGGCTTTCGATGCGGAAGGTGTTGGCCTCGGTCTCGGTGATGGCCACGTCGAAGATGGAGTTAGCGGTGATGTCATCCGGCAGACCCATGGCGAAGGTCACCAGGTAATCGGTGGGCCGGAACCAGAACATCTCGTAACCGACCTTCTCGAAGAACTCCATCATCCCTTCCACGTTCCGCCGGATCAGGGCCCGGCGGACCTCGGCCCCCTGCATGCCCGCCCGGATCCCGGCCGCTTTGGCCTCCCCGGTACCGAAGCCTTCGATCCGCCTGCCCAACACGCTCTCCAGGACCGGATTGGCCACGGTCAGCTCGAACATCGGCACCCGGTCCGGTTCC
>JAFGFV010000289.1 GCA_016930895.1 Spirochaetales bacterium
AACACTGGCTCTACCGTCTGCGCCCGCTTGGCGTAGATTCGACGACCTTCCTCGGTCGACAGTTTCTCCCGCATCGCGATCAGCCGCGGGTCCTTCACCACCTTCCCTTTTCCCTCGCGGGGCGGACGATAGTCATAACGCCGCACGTTCTGCTCCTCGTCGCTGATCGCAACGTAGGCCTCGACCCCTCGTTCCTCCACCCGCTCAATGGCCTTGGCGTTCACGTACCCCCCATCGGCCAGCACCGCCTGGACCCGTCCCACACTCTCCGGCACTGCCGCGATCGACGGTTCGAGTTGATTCGCGTCGCTGGGTGTCCGCAGCACATCCGTGGCGAGCACCAACTGGCTCCCATCCGCATCCACCACCGCCTGGGCGTTGTAGGCTTGCTGGTAACTGTCCCGCTTGCTCTTGCGCATCAGCTGACTGTCAGGATCCGTCAGATTGATCTGCTCCTCATCCCTCGGCGCCTTCTTGAGGTCCTCGCTGCCCTTGGGCCCATCCTGCTGCCCGCCCTCGGTAGGCTCCTCCACCCGCGCCTGGGCCGCTGCCCGCTCCTCCAGCCTCCGACGCGCCTCCAGCATCTTCTCCCTCAAGCGCTCCCGTCGGGCAATCTCCTCCGGCAGCGACTGCCCATCTGCCTCATCCTGCCGGTCCTGTTGCTCGGCCTTCTGCAGCAACTCTTCCACGTCCGCCCGCAGCTGCCGCTCCAACTCCCCCGCCCGATCGTAGCGTACGCTCTTGTGCTTGGAGGCGTTGGCCCGGATGTGCGTGCCGTCCACACTGACCGTCCCCACTTTCAACAGCTTCATCTCCGAGGCCAGTCGCAGTACCTTCACGAACGCTTCCTTCACCACCAAGCCGTTCTGCCGGCGGAACGCGCAGATCGTGTCGTGGTCCGGGTGCGTGTCCCCCGTCAGGTACCGTACCGCGATATCCCGGTAGGTCGCCCGCTCGATCCTCCGCGAAGAAAACACCCCCATGCAGTAGCAGTACACCAACAGCGCCAACATCATCCGCGGCGGATACTGCTCGCTGCCTGTGCCCCGGCGGTTCACCGCCATCGAGGGCAGCTGCATCGAGTCCACCGCCTCAATCACAAAGTGCACTAGATCCTCTCCCGGTACCCACTCACGCAGGTCCACCGGCAGCAGCATCGGGGTATCCCGGTCCACGTTCACCAATCGTTCGGCCATAGGCCCATCCTACCATACCCGCCGCGGCTTGGCACACGACCCCGCCCAAAGTCCGACAGGCTCCTAGCCCCGCCCCGGGTCCTGTCCGGCGGGCAGGTACTCCGGTCGCATCGGGGTAAAGAAGTCCACCACCTCGGTGTCCTCCAGGGCCTCGGCCCCGTGGGGCTCCTCCGGGCCGAACACGTAACCGGTCCCGGCCTCGGCCAGGAAACTCGAGCCGTCTGCGCGCAGGAAGCGGACCCTGCCGCGGACCACGTAGCCGTTCTGGACTGCCGGGTGGTGATGCACCGGGACGCGGGCACCCTGGCGCAGGTGAAAGTGACACAGCATGCTCTGTTCGTCGTAGGACAGGGTCCGGCGCGTGACGCCGGGGGGACCTTCGA
This sequence comes from Spirochaetales bacterium, assembly GCA_016930895.1. Next base: position 1,580 of record JAFGFV010000289.1, read on the forward strand.
CGCCTTGCGCCTCTTCCTTCCTGGCATACCCTCTGATCTGTGGCATTGAGCTCCTCCTTGCCTGCCGGATTGCCGGCTAGCGGGAACGCGTCACCCCGACGCGCCGACAGTGCTCGCGGACCGGGCAGGCGGAGCACTTGGGCGACAGGGGCGTGCAGATCTGCTGTCCAAAGGCGACCAGCAACTCGTTGATCGGGATCCAGAAGCGCCGCGGCAGCACCCGTTCGAGGGCCGCCTCGGTCTCTCCGGGCGAGCGCGTCCGGACCCAGCCGAAACGATTGGCGATGCGGTGCACGTGGGTGTCCACGCAGATCCCGTCCAGACCGTAGGCCAGGTTACGGACCAGGTTCGCGGTCTTTCGCCCCACCCCCGGCAACCGCAGGAGCTCCTCCATGGAAGAAGGCACCCGGGAGTCGTGGTCGCGCACCAGGATCCCGGCGACCGCCTTGAGGCTGCGTGCCTTGGTGTTGTAGAAGCCCGCCGGAAAGATCAATCGGGCGATCTCTGCTGCCTCCAGAGAGGCCATCTCACGGGGCGTCGGGGCGCGATCCAGGAGGCGCGCGGAGGCCGCGGCGGTCACTTCGTCCTTGGTCCGCAGGGAGATCATGGTGGCGACGAGCACCTGAAAGGGGTCTGGGCGCCGGCGGGCCACCTCCGAGACCGCCGGCAGGCTCCCCGGGTCGAGACTCTCGCGCACACGGGTGAAAATGCTCTTCCAGGGTATCTCGCTGCCCCCGCCGGCGGGGAGCGGCGGCCCGCCGTGCCGGAGGAGGGGCTTCCCCGCGCGCGCGGAGCTCAATTGAGCCCCAGCTTGCTCAGGACGAGCTCCTCCACCTCGTCTTTGCCCTTCTGGAGGGAAAAGGAAATCTCGTCGACGAGCAGCTTGAGGGCGCTGTCGTAGAGCTTCCGTTCCAGGATCGGGAGTTCCTTGATGCGGCTGCGATGGTACAGCGCGCGGACGACCGTGGCGATGTCGAGCACGCTTCCCTTCTTCAGCAAGTCCAAGTTCGTCTGGTAGCGCAGCTTCCAGTCCGCGGTCACCGGCTCGTAGTCTTCGGAAATGAGCTTCAGGGCCTTGTTGGCTTCCCTTTTGTCCACGATCGGGCGAATGCCCAGCTCGTCCGCCTTGTCCACCGGCACCATGATGGTCATGTCGGAGACTTCGAGGTAGATGATGTAGTACAGCAGCTTGCTGCTGCGGAATACTCGTTCTTCGATGGATACGATCTGACCGACCCCCTGGAGCGGGTAGACAATCTCCTGCCCCTTCTTGTACTTCAGCTTGGGTTTCCTGGAACTTGTGCTCATATGAAAGCGATTATACAAAAAACGCCATCCGTAGTCAAAGGATGCGCATTCAGTGTAGCATTTGCCCCCGATGAGGGCGAGAAAGATTCTGGCGGTAGCGGCCTTTCCGAGCCTGCTGGCCGCCGCGGTGGCACTCGTCGTGGTGTTTCGCGGCGAGCTCTGGGAGCTGTTTGCCACCACGGAACGCCTGCGGGAACGGATCGCTTCCGCGGGAGCCACCGCCCCGCTGGTGTTCGTGGGGGTGCAGGCCCTCCAGGTGGTCGTGTTCTTTATTCCCGGCGAGATCCCCCAGGTGGTGGGCGGGTACCTGTTCGGTCTGCGGGACGGGACCCTGCTGTCGCTGGCCGGTATCGCCGCCGGCTCCCTGGTGAGCTTCTCGATTGCCCGGGTGTTCGGCGTACCGTTCGTGCACGCCCTGTTCGATCGCGACAGGGTGGACCGGCTCCGTCGAATCCTGGAATCCCCGCGGGCCAAGCTGTCGTTCTTCCTGCTCTTCCTGATTCCTGGCCTGCCCAAGGATATCCTGTGCTACGCCGCAGGGCTGAGCTCGATTCGCCTTCTGGTGTTCCTGCCCTTCTCGGCGGTGGGCCGCCTGCCCGGGATCATCGGCAGCGCGCTCATGGGACAGGCGGTCGCCTCGCGGCGCTGGTTTCTGGCCGCGACCGTCCTGACGCTCGCCGTGGTCCTGTTCGTGATCGGCTACCTGTTCCGCGAGCGGATTCAGCTGTTCCTGGAGAAGCTGACCAAGCGCTGAGGAGCCTCGGGTCCCGCCCCTCTCGCCTGTCTGTCTATCGCGGTCTACCGCGCCCCGGACTCCCTCGAGCCGGCGCTCGCCACTCCCGGGGGCACGCGGAGCTCCCGAAAGCGCACGTACTTGAAGGGGTGGATGTTGAGAACGTTGGGGAACCAACCCTCAATCCTGTCCAGGTCCACCAGGTTGAAGGCCGGCGTGTGGCTGATCGGCAGGACCACCGCCGTGGACAGGAGAATGCTCTCCGCCTTGGCCAGCTGCTCGTAGCGGGCCTCGCCTTCCTGGCTGACGGACCCGTCGATCAGAGCGTCGAACTCCGGGTCGGCGAAGCGGGCATCGTTCAGGTTGGAGCCTTCGGTCCACATTTGCAGGAAGGTGAGGGGATCGGCGTAGTCCCCGATCCAGGTGACCGAGCCTACCGTGTAATCCCCTTTCTTGACCTCCCGGAGATAGAGATCGTAGGGATACGTCTGGACCGTGACCGTGACACCCAGCTCCCGTTTCCAGGCATCGGCCATCAGGCCGGCGATCCGCTCGCTCTCCGGGTCCCCCGGGAGCTTGAAGACTACCTCCGGCAGCCCGACCCCCCGCGCATATCCCGCCTCTGCGAGCAGGTCGAAGGCTTCCTCCCGGTCGCTACCGGTGATCCCTTCGACATCGGGGTAATTGGGGATCGGCGGCACGAGCCGGCTGGTGGGAAGGAGCGTATCCTCTTCGGTGCGGACCCGGTCCCACGGTACCAGCAGGGCCAGGGCCCTGCGCACGCGGGAATCCCTCCACGCCTCCTCCAGGCAGACCAGGTAGAAGTAACTGGTGGCGAACAGCGGGTTGAAGACGATCTTGGTGCGGTCTTCGAGGCGGCTGGTGTCCCAGTTGTTGGCCCAGTGGATCGCCCCCTGGTTGAACCCCTCGCTGATCGCAGCCGGATCGTCCATGAACCGGACCCGGATTCCGTCCAGCCCTACGCTCCCGGCGTCCCAGTACAGGCGGTTCTTCTTGAGCACGAGCTCGAAGGGTTGCCGTTCGTACAGGTAGTAAGGACCGTTGCCGATGAGGGTCGATGCCCCGCTCCACCCGTCCGTGTCCCGGTAGCTGGAGTGCACCGGCGCGAAGCTCATGTGACAGAGGAGCTTGAGGAAGTGCCCGGCAGGCCGCTCGAGCTCGACTTCCAGCAGCTTCTCCGAGACTGCCCGGATCCCCACCTCCTCGGCCGGGCTCAGACCCAGGCGGTAGCGCCTGGCGCCGGCGATCACGTCGAACAGGAAGGAGTACTCCGCCTGGGCCTCAGGGTCCAGCACCCGCAGCCAGGATTCCCGGAAGTCCCGTGCCGTGACCGGGTCGCCGTTGCTGAACACCGCCTCCTCGCGGAGCGAGAAGCGGTAGACGGTCTTGTCCTCGCTGATCTCCCAGTCCTCCGCCACTCCCGGCATCGGAAAGAGCGAAAAGGGGTGGTAGGTGAGCAAGCCTTCGTAGAGCGCCGTGGAGAGCTCACTCTCCATGGTCGTGTAGATGTGCAGGGGATCCAGCTGCACTTCCTTGGGGGAGTAGACGACGACGAGCTCCTTGGGCTCCTCCGTCTGGGTGTCTTGGGGCCCACCCGGGTCTCCCGAACCGGGATCCGGGGCCTGGGCCCCAAGGAGGGTTGCGGACAGCAGCAGCAAGGAGCACAGCCCGGCCAGAACCCTGGACCCGGGACGGGCATGACCCGGCCGCCGAGGGCATACGGGATCGGTCATGGCTCTACAATACCGCTTTTCCTCAGAAGAGGCTATAATCCCGGATTTCGCGGACGCGCAGCTTGACGTCGACCCGGGTCTGGTAGGTCCCCGCGCGAATGATGGTCTCCGGGGCACGCCAGAGCACGAGCTCGCCCTGGATCTCCCGGGGCTTGTTGAAGCGGATCGGGCGCAGGTGATCCCGCAGCGCCTCCCTGAAGGCCGCCTCCAGCGAATTGCGCTTTCCTTCGGCAGGGGACGAGAGGAACATGCTCGCCGCCCCCGTGCCTGCCGCTGTCGGGATGGCTGTGGAGCCCCAGGCCCGCCGCCGGTCCTCCTGGAACCCCTGCAGGTCGTACTCCACCTTGGCGAACAGGCGGCCCCCTTCGAGCCAGGCGTCGGCGATGCGCAGGTGCGGGTCTCCCCAGGGGATTTCGCCGATCGGGGTCAGCACCAGCTCATCGGCGATCTGCCGGGTGCTGTCTCCGGGGGTGTAGGAGAACGCGAAACCGTAGATCATGGCCGAAAAGACCCCGCGGGCTTCCTCGAGCACCCGCCTGCGGGCCTCCTCCCTGGGCAGGGGATACTCCTCTTCGGTCCGGATCAGGGGTTCCAGCTCGCACCACAGCCGGGCGGCCAGGTACTCCGGCTGGGCGGAGACCGCCGTCGGCAGGGCCATGACGAGAAGGGCGAGCAGAAGGGAACGGCGCATCGTATGCTACTAGGAGTATCGGTGGCTGACCGGCAGCCCCTGAGGCGCTCGGAAGCACCGGCCGGCGCTCAGAAGCACCGGCCGGCGCTCAGAAGCGCCGGAAGAAGACCCTGAGCGGGTTGATGCCCATGCGGATCACAAAGTACAGGTAGCCGAACCCCAGCCCCGCCAGGTGGGTCAGGTGGGCGACCCCCGTGGAAGTGCCCCTGAGCAGGAACCACAACTCGATCGCGATGAACACCAGGACTGCCACCGGAGCGCGCACTGGCAGGAACCAGAACAACAGAACCCGCGCGTCCGGGAACATGGTGGCGAAGGCAAGCAGGATCCCGAAAATCGCCCCGGAAGCCCCGATCACGGCGACATAGCCGAGGCCGGTGTACCAGTTCACCGCGACGGTTGCGATTCCGGCGCCGACTCCCGTGACGAAGTAGTACAGCAGGAACTCGGAGCTGCCCCACCGGCGTTCGATGGCGCTCCCGAACATCAACAGCGCGAGCATGTTGAAGGCGAGGTGCCAGAAGCCCCCGTGGAGGAACATGTAGGTGACCACCTGCCAGATGGCGGGATAGCGCACCACCATCTCGGGCACCAGCGCGAGGTAAGTGGTAACGCGGCGGGCGAGGTCCATGAGGCCCGGCGAGCGGAACATGACTGGGAGGACACCCAGCAGCACAAAGAACGCGCCGTTTACCACGATCAGGGCTATGGTAGCGTTGTAGAAGCGGTAGGCTAGCGGCCGCCGCCAGAGGGAGACCTGGTTCATAGTACCTTCAAGGTATCGGTTTGCGCGGCGAATCGTCAACTCCGCGCGTCCACGCCGTGCACGCGCTTTTCGCGCTCCGGGGATCCGGGTAGAATCGGGGCGGGGGTGACAGGGATGAGGCGAGACCAGGACCATTTCGCCCGTATGGCCAAACAGCAGGGGTTCCCCGCCCGTTCGGTGTTCAAGCTCCAGGAAATGCAGGAGCGGTTTCACCTGCTGCGTCCCGGCTGCAGGGTCCTGGACGTAGGTGCCGCGCCGGGCAGCTGGAGTCGCTTCTGTCTGGAGCGTGTCGGTTGCCGGGTGGTGGCCGTGGACCTGGTGGAGGTGTCCCTGGGGCCGCGGCATGGCCCGCAGGAGTTCCGCTTCGTCCAGGGCAGCATCCTGGACCCGGAGGTGGCCGCGCTCCTGGTGGCGACGGGCCCGTACGATGCCGTGCTCAGCGACGCCGCCCCTGCGACCAGCGGCGCCAGCCTGGTGGATACGGAAGCCTCCCTGGAGCTGGCCCGCCGGGTGATGGAGGTCGCCCGCAGCTGCCTCAAGCCGGGGGGAAACCTGGCGATCAAGGTGTTCCAGAGCGGAGGGGAGGTCGAGGTGCTCCGGCGGATGAAGAACCTGTTCGCCCGCGCCCGGGCCTTCAAGCCGGGGGCGTCCCGCCGGGAGTCCCGGGAGACCTACCTGCTCGGGTTCTCGTACCTCCAGAAATCCCCAAAAAAAACTTGAACTGCGAAACGACTGGGTTTAAGATAAAAAAGGTTTCGATGGATTCAAAACCAATCTCAAGGTGCAAGGGGGAAAGAGGATGAAACGTCTCACAGTTCTGGTCTGCCTGCTTCTCCTCATCGTACCGGCATTCCTGTTTGCCCAGAATCTGGGGGACTGGAAAGCCGCGTATGGAGACTGGCGAATGGTGGGCGGCCGACTGGCGCAACTCAGCACCAAGGCCGGCATGGCGCAGGCGTACATGCCCCTTCGGCAGTCGGGAGTCGTCCAGTACGAGTTTGATGTCCGCTACATCGACGGCGCCCAGGACCAATTCGCCGCCTTCGGCGTGCATATCGGGATCGACAGGCCCCATCCGCGCAAGAGCTGGGGCAACGGCCGGAGCTTCCTGCTTTGGCTGACCTATGATCCCAAGGTGTACGGCGGCGCCGGGCTGTATGCCCAGGCCTACAAGAGCGTCAACGCCTCTACGATGGGCCTGCTGCATCCGGCCAAGGCCTACCCGATCCCCGCCGACCGTCTGCAGGGGATCTACATGAACTGGCTGAGCCAGTACGTGCTGCCGGTCAAGATCCGGGTCAACTACGACACCGGCTGGGTCAAGGTCTGGGACCCGATCATCCCGAACTACTTCTACCGCTTCTGGCTCGGCGAGTCGCTCCGCAGCGGGGCTTACATCTCCGTTCGTACCAACAGCGTGGCTGCGAGCTTCGGGAACTTCAGGATGACCAAGCCCGCCAGCTTCTAGCGCAGAGGGGATCCCCCGGGGGCCCGAGGCCGACAGAACCGACGGTGCCCCTCGCGTTGGATTTCCGGCAAGCCCGCTTTCCGTGCACGGGAGGCGGGCTTGTTTGCGTTTACGGCGGCGGCCTCGAAACAGCTCCCTCCCTCGGGCGAGGGATAGAATTTTCCCGGGCCACTCGATAGTATGGCTGCCAAATGAAGGTTCTGAGCATCGAGGCCCGGGCGCTCACCGGGGCGGGTGCCGTGAAGGCCTTGGCTTCGCTGGCGCTTCCCGGTTCCGTGGTCGTGGCGTCCGAGTTCGCGGGGGTGCGTGAGCAGCTCCAGCAAGCCGCCTCCGCGGCCGAGGGCGGCAGCAGCGACTACCAGGAACAGATTGATGCCATCAGGGCCTGTCACCTGGGGATCATCCGCGAGCTTTTTCCGGCCACGCGCCAATCCGCTGTCATCACCCAGCTGCAGATCATTCTCGGCGACCTGGAGGATGTCCTGCACGGGGTCCAGCTCCTGCGGGAGTGCTCGCCACGGACCCTCGATCTGGCCCTGAGCTTCGGCGCGCGGCTCGGCTGTCTCGTTGTGGCCCAATACCTGGCCGGCCGGGGCATGGCCGCCCGGGTGGAGGAGGACCCCGGCATCCGCCTCGCCCCCGCGCCCGCCGGCCCGCCCCGGGGCGAGGTCATCGATTACCCGGGCAGCGTGGCGCAGGTGCGAGCGAACCTCCAGCAGCGGGGAGCGGGGGGGCCCACCGGGGCTGCCTCCGGCGGTGCAAGCGGGATCGCCGTGGTGGCCGGGGGCATTGCCGCGACCCCCGAAGGGGTCCCGGTCGTGCTCAAACGCGATGGCGGCGATCTGACCGCGGCGGTCGTCGCCGTGGCGCTGGAGGCGGAGCTGGTGGAGCTCTGGACCGATCGGGACGGGGTGACCAGCGCCGACCCCGAGCTGGTGGACGCGGCCTTCGTGCTCGAGGAGATCAGCTACCAGGAGGCCATGGAGCTGTCCTACTTTGGGGCCCGGATGGTGCACCCCACGGCCCTGGTCCCGGCGATGGAAGCGGACATTCCGATCCGGGTCGGGAACCTGGCCCACCCCGAGCGTCCGGGCACCCTGATCCACCGCGGCCCGCGTGTTCAAGGCGCCTCCGCGCCCCGCGGGCCGGTGGCGGGGATAGCCTCCATCGAGCCCGTGGCCCTGATCAACATCGAAGGCGGGGGCATGGTCGGTGTTCCGGGCATCGCGGCCCGTATCTTCGGGGCGCTGGCCGCCGCGACGGTCAACATCATCATGATCTCCCAGGCCTCTTCGGAGCACAGCATCTGCGCGGTGTTCCGTCAGGCCGAGGCGCAGCCTGCCCTCCGCGCCCTGGAGGCGGAGCTCTCCGGCGAGATCCAGGCCAAGCTCATCCAGAGGTTCGACCTGAGGGAGGACCTGGCGATCTTGGCCGTCATCGGAGAGAACATGCGGGGAACCCCGGGGATCTCGGGACGGCTGTTCAGCGCTCTCGGCGGCGAGGGGATCAACATCCTGGCCATCGCGCAGGGCTCTTCGGAGACCAACATCTCCTTCGTGGTCGAGCGCGACCAGGAGCAGCGCGCCCTCAGGGTCATCCACCGGGCCTTCCTCGGACCCGTCGACCGTCCGGGTGGGCCGGCGTGAGCGCTTCGGTGGAGGTGTTCGCCCCTGCGACCGTGGCCAACGTGGCCTCGGGGTTCGACGTCCTGGGGTTCGCCCTGGAACGGCCGGGGGATCGGGTGCGGCTGTCGCGCAGCCGCGAGAGCGGCGTCCGTGTCCTGTCCGTGGAGGGTGACGGCGGGAAGCTGCCCCTCGATCCCGCCCGCAACACCGCTTCCGTGGCGGTGGCCCGCTACCTGGAGGCCGTCGGCAGGCCCTTCGGCGTGGAGCTCCGGCTGTTCAAAGGCATGCCCCTGAGCTCCGGGCTGGGGAGCTCGGCGGCGAGCGCCGTGGCGGGGGTGTACGCGGCGAACCTGCTGGCCGGCCGGCCGCTGGAAACCCGGGAGCTTCTCCCGTTTACTCTGGGGGCCGAACAGGTGGCCTGCGGCACGGCCCATGCGGACAACGTGGCCCCTTCTCTTCTGGGAGGCTTCGTCCTGATCCGCAGCTACGATCCCCTGGACATCGTCCGGCTGCCCGTGCCCCGCGGCCTCTCGGCTGCGATCGTCCATCCCCACACCGAGATCCGCACCGAGGACGCCCGGCGAATCCTGAAGAAGGAGCTGCGCCTGGCCGACGCCGTTCGCCAGTGGGGAAACCTCGCGGCCCTGGTGGCTGCCCTCTACGAGGGTGACCTCCAGCTTCTCTCCCGTTCCCTTCAGGACGTGGTGGCGGAGCCGCGGCGGGCCCTGCTGATCCCGGGCTTCGACCGGGTCAAGGCAGCGGCCCTGGAAAGCGGAGCGCTCGGCTGTTCGATATCCGGCTCCGGTCCATCCCTGTTTGCCCTGTGCGCGTCCGTGGAGGACGCCGGGCGGGCGGGGGGCGCCATGCGGGCCGCCTTCCGGGAGGCCGGGCTGGACAGCGACCTGTTCGTGTCTCCAATCAACCCCGACGGGCCGCAGCTGCTGGAGGAGAAGCCGTGAGGTTCGTGAGCAGCCGGGCCACGGACGCCCGAAAGGCCGTGGACTTCCGCGAGGCGGTGTTTGCGGGGCTCGCCCCGGACGGGGGCCTGTATGTCCCGGTCGAGCAGCCGGACTTGAGTTCCCTGTTCGAGAGCTTTTCCCCGCAGACCTCCTTTCAGGAGCTCGCAAGGCAGGTGTGCGGCGCCCTGTTTGCGGGGGAGCTGGAGGCGGCCGCCGTAGCCCGGATCGTGGATCGGGCCTTCAGTTTTGCCCCGGTCCTGCGCCCGGTCGAAGAAGGGCTGTTCCTGCTGGAGCTGTTCCACGGTCCCACCTGCGCCTTCAAGGATTTCGGGGCCTCCTTCCTGGCGGCGGTCATGGAGGAGTACCTGCAGGAGGAAGACCGGCGGGCCCTGATCCTGGTGGCCACCTCCGGAGACACGGGGAGCGCCGTGGCGCGGGCCTTCTTCCGGCGGCGGAACCTCGACGTGGTGATCCTCTATCCCTCGGGCAGGGTCAGCCCCCTGCAGGAGCAGCAACTGACCACACTGGGGGAGAACGTCACCGCCCTGGAGGTGTTGGGAAGCTTCGACGATTGCCAGCGCCTGGCCAAGCAGGCCTTCCTCGATCAGGAGCTGCAGGGGTTCCTGCGGCTGACCTCCGCCAACTCGATCAACCTGGGACGCCTGATCCCCCAGTCGCTGTACTACATCTACGGCGTGGCCCAGGCGGGCGGGGACGGGCACGGGCCGTTGTACTACTGCGTGCCCAGCGGCAACTTCGGCAACCTGACCGCCGGGGTGTACGCCTGGGCCTGGGGTCTGCCGGTTCAGGGTTTCCTGGCGGCCACCAACCGCAACGACGTGGTGCCCGAGTACCTGCGCACCGGGGACTTTCGCCCGCGGCCTTCCGTTCAGACCCTGTCCAACGCCATGGACGTCGGAAATCCCAGCAACTTCGAGCGGCTGCTGCAGGTGTTCCACCGGCGCAGGGAGGAGATGAGCCGCCTGATCCGGGGCGTCGCGATCAGCGATGCCGACACGCGTCTGACCATGCGCCGGGTCTACGACGAGCGGGGAATTCTGCTGGACCCGCACACCGCCGTGGGGGTCCTTGCCTCCCGGCGTCTCCGCCGGGAGCTCGGCGAGGAGCTCCGTGTGATCACCCTGGGCACCGCCCATCCCGGCAAGTTCCTGGAGATCGTGCGGGAGACCACAGGGGTGAACCCCGAGCTTCCCGAGAGCCTGCGCGCCGCCCTGGTCCTGCCCAAGCAGGCGCTGCCCCTGGAGCCCAAGTTGGAGGCCCTCAAGTCCTTTCTGCGCGACCGCTACGGTTGAGCAACCCCGCGCCGGGATTTGCGCCCGTCGCTGCGCCGGTAGGGGTTGGCCCGGTGCTTCTGGTAGTTGCGGAAGACCCGGCAGGCCTCGTAGTAGCCCTCCGGGCTCTCGTAGGAGGCGGAGAGGTCCGCCCGGTACAGCTCCAGCAGCACGGGGAACAGGTCCGAGGCCATGAGCGGCCCGCTGCGGTGTAAGGGCAGCACGCCGAGGGCCCCAGGCATCATGTGGTAGCGCACCAGGAAGGTGACCTCCTCGACGGTCTGCCGGGAGAAGCCCAGGCGTCGTAGAAAGCGCGCGGCAATCTCGGCTCCCAGCTCGGCGTGACCGTCGAAGGCCCGCTCGGGCGTGCTGGCGGCGGCGGGCTTGCCGACGTCGTGCAGCAGCAGCGCGAGGGACAGCACCGGATCGGGGTTCTTGCGATACTGGAAGGTCTCCAGGGTATGCTCCCATCCGTTTCCTTCCGGGTGGTAGTCCTTGACGTGGGCAACCCCCGACATCTTCTGCAGCTCCGGCCAGAAGGTCTGAACGAAGCCGCTGTAGTACAGGAGCTTGAGCCCCTTTTCCGGGTGCTTCCCCGCCATGATCGACAGCAGGAGCTGTCGCTGGAAGGCCGGGTCGGGCTCCGGCAGGCGCTCTCCTAGGGCCAGCTCTTCGGGTTCGACGCGGTAGTGATAGCGGGAAGCCAGCACGGCCGCGTCCGCCAGCCGGTAGAGGGAGGACACGCCCCCGTTGGGCCTCAGGCGCGATGACCGGAGATCGGGGTAGATCCCCTGGGGATCGAGGAACACGTCCCGGACGGGGTCGTAGAGCAAACCCTGGATGCTGTACGGGAAGGGTCGGGGCGACAGGTCGGCGTCGTCGCACCGGATCATGAACGGGCGCTCATCCGTGCGGACCACCGCGTCCTCGTACGGCAGCCCGGCGTACTCCAGCCGGTCGAAGGTCTGGGCCAGGTCCACCAGGGTGGCGTCCGTGCTCAGGTAGAGGGGACCATAGGAGGGCAGCCGGAAGTACCTGTCCAGCGCGGAGTAGTTCGTGTAGTACACGCCGTAGCCGGCGTCTCGGAGGGCTCGAACCGGAGCTTCCACCATATCCCTTCCCTCCGCAAAGATAACGATCTCGATGGGCCCGGGTCCAGCCGCGCGGGGGATGCGCACACCCGCGGGACGCGCACCCCCGCGGGTCGCGGAGGCCCCCCAGGTCGAGGACGCCCCCCAGGTCGAGGACGCCCCGCGGGGCGGGGTCAGCCCGCCCTGGGGATGTGGTCGAACCCGGCGTAGGCCGCCAGGGCCTTCGGGATCTGGACGCTGCCGTCCTCGCGCTGGTGGTTTTCGAGAATGGCGATGAGCGCCCGGGAGACCGCGACCGCGGTCCCGTTGAGCATGTGCACGAACACGCTGCGCCCCTCCTCCTTGAAGCGGATCCCCAGCCGCCGGGCCTGGTAGTCAGTGCAGTTGGAGGCGCTGGTTACCTCCCCCCACTCCCCGCCTTCCCCCCGGCCTGGCATCCAGGCTTCCACGTCGAACTTCCGGTAGGCGGGACCGCCCAACTCTCCCGTGCAGGTATCCACGACTCGGTAGGGGACCTCCAGGGCCTGGAAGATCCTTTCCTCCAGCTCGAGCAGGGCCCCGTGCATCTGCTCGGACTGGTCGGGCCGGCAGAACACGAACATCTCGACCTTGCTGAACTGGTGCACTCGGTACAGGCCCTTGGAGTACTGCCCGGCTGCCCCGGCCTCCCGGCGAAAGCAGTGCGACAGGCCGGCCATCCGGATGGGCAGCTGGTCCCGCTCGAGGATCTGCCCGGCGAAGTAGCCTCCCAGGGTGATCTCGGCGGTCCCGACCAGGCAGGCTCCCGTTCCCTCCACCGTGTAGATGTTGGACTCCTCACCCCGGGGATTGAAGCCGATGCCCTCCACGATCTCTTCCCGAGCCATGTCCGGGGTGATGGTCAGGGTAAAGCCTTCCTTCTGGAGGATGTCCAGGGCCAGCCGTGTCAGGGCGATCTCGAGCAGTACCGCCTCGTTTCTGAGGTAGTAGAACTTGGGCCCGCTGACCCGCGCCGCGGTCTCGAAGTCCACCAGGTCGAGGCTCTGGGCCAGCTCGAGGTGGTCCCTGGCCGGGAAGGGCAGGGCGGCTGGGGTCCCCCACCGCTTGAGTTCCCGGTTGTCCGCCTCCCCGTCCCCCACGGGGGCCTCCGGGTGGCTCAGGTTGGGAAGCCGCATGGCTTCGCGTTGGAGCTCGGCCTCCACGGCCGCCAGCTCTTCCTCCAAAGCGGACAGCTCCTGCCGCAGGCCCTTTCCCTCCTCGATCAGGCGCTGGCGCACCTCCGGCGGGAGCTTCTGCTTCATGGCTGCGGCGTTCTCGTTGCGCTGGCGGCGCAGGGCCTCGATGCTCTGCAGCAGCCGATTGCGCCGGTCGTACAGCTCCACCACCTTGCGGGGCTCGGCTTCCACCTTGCGCAGCCGGGTGTTGCGCTCCACCAGCTCGAGATTCTCCCGCACGAACTTGAGATCCAGCATGGAGGTGATAATAGATCGGAACAGCGGCGCGAGGCAACCGCTGCGGCCAGCCGCCGCTGCCGCCGGTGGGCCTCCGCGCCGTTGCCTGGGAATGCTAGCGCTTGTTGCCGCGCGGCCCTCGGGTGGGTTTGCCTCTGGTGCCGTGCACCATTTTGCCCTCCTGGCGGAGGAGGGTCCGGATCGGCGCCTTGACTCGGGTCTCCCTGACGGGTTCGTTGGTCGGATGGCTTCTCTTCATTCCTCACCCTCCTGTATGCAATGATACTCCTCGAAAACCCTGCCGACAAGCTTGGGCCTCTGCATCACCGTGGCAGTGCGGCACTGCAGTAGCAGTGCCAAGGGCTTTCGGAGTACAGTCAAGGCGATGGCGACCCTCTACGTGGTGGCGACCCCGATCGGCAACCTGGAAGACCTGTCGCGACGGGTACTGCGGGTCTTGGAGGAAGTGGACCTGATCGCCTGCGAGGACACGCGGCAGACCGCCAAGATCCTCCACGCCCACGGGCTCAGGACCACGCTCACGGCCCTGCATTCCCACAACATGAAGAAGGCCGCCGGCAGTCTCCTGGAGGCCCTCGAGGGGGGCAAGAGCGTGGCCCTGGTCACCGACGGCGGTACCCCCGGGGTCTCGGACCCCGGGGGATATCTGGTATCCCTGGCCCGGGAGCGGCGCCTTCCCGTGGTGCCGGTGCCGGGCCCCTCGGCGCTGACCGCGATCCTGAGCGTGGCCGGCGCCCCGACCGGCACGGTCAGCTTCGCGGGGTTCCTGTCCGTGAAGAGCGGCCGGCGGCGCCGGGCCCTCGAACAGCTGCTCTCCCGGGGCGAATGCGTGGTGCTGTTCGAGTCTCCTCACCGGATCCTGAAGCTCCTGGAGGAGCTGCGGGAACTGGCGCCCCGGCGGACCCTGCTGGTCGGACGGGAGATGACCAAGATCCACGAGGAGTTCCTGGAAGGTTTTCCCGAGGATGTCTTGACGGAATTGTCCGGCCGGCCGACAATCAAAGGTGAGTTCACCGTCCTCATCAGGGAGGAGAAAAGGGTCAAGTTGAATCAGCGTCGTGACGATACTGGATAGTGAAAGGACGACTCCTGCGATGACGATCGAACGAATTGGACCTGTGGATCCGGTTCAGAACTTCAAGAAGACGAAAGGTCCCGAGAAGCCCAAGAAGGGCGAAGGGGCCGATTCGATCACGCTGTCTCAGGAAGCGAAATCCAAAGCGGAGGTCTACCAGGCTACCGAGTTGGCCAAGAATGCCCCGGCGATCCGCTGGGAGCTGGTAGAGGCGGCCAAGAAGAGACTCCAGGACCCCAACTACATCTCAGAGAAGGTCGTCGACTCGCTGGCCGAGCGCCTCATGGAGTACTTCGAGATCACGTAGCGTCCCCGGCGCGGAGGCTGTCCCTTATCGGAAGTTGCCCAGGCGGAGGGTCCCAGCGGACCTTCCGCCTTTTTGATCTGTAGACACGAAGGAGCGGGGAAGTGGCGGACATCTCATTCAACGTACCGACAGACATTCGTTTCGGCTTGGACGTGGTCAACCGAATCGCCACCCTCGTGGGGCAGTACGGGGAGCGGGTGCTCCTGGTGACCGAGGCGATCCTGTACGAAGGCAAGGTCATCGAGCGCATCCAGACGCTGCTCGAGAAGAAGGGCATCCAGTACATCATCTACGACGAGGTGGTCCCCCACGCCACCAGCAGTGTGGTGGACGAAGGGCTCAAGCTGGCCCGCAGCTCGCACGCGGACGTGGTCGTGGGGCTGGGCGGGGTCAAGACGCTCTCCATCGCCAAGTGCATGGCCATGGCGGCTCCCCAGGGCGGGGAGATGGACGACTATCTCTCCGGGGTCCAGGCCAAAGGGCAGCCGCTTCCCTACGTGGCGGTGCCCACGACGTGCCGTGATCCCTTCCTGTTTCTGGACGAGTACCTGATGATCGACAGTCGGGACCGGACGGCCAAGGTCGGGCGGGCCCAGCGAGGGATCACCAGGGCGGCAATCGTGGATCCCAAGCTCACGATCACCCTGCCGGCCAAGTACACCGCCACCACCCTCCTGGATACCCTGCTCATGGCCGTGGAGGGCTACATCTCGGCCCGGAGCAATTTTCTCTCCGACACGCTCTTTGCCCGGGCGTGCGAGTTGATCGGCCGGGTCTCCGGGCAGGTGGCCACCCAGCCCGAGGACCTGCGGGTGCGCATGAGCGCCTCCATGGCCGGCCTGCTTTCGGCGTTGGGGCTGACCATGAGCAAGACCGGGGTGGGAACCGCCGTGGCCTACGCCATCAACGGAAGCTTCATGGTGCCCAAGTCGTGGGTGGCCGCGATCCTCTTGCCTCACGTCATGGAGTTCTTTTCCACCGTAGCGGCGGAGAAACTGGCCAAGGTGGCGGCCCTGCTCGGGGAAGACCTGACCGACATGCCCCCGGTGGAGGGCGCGGCCCGGGCCGTGGAGGCCGTGCGGCGGCTTCTCGGCGTGCTCGGACTGCCCGCGCGCCTGCGGGACTTCGATCTGAACCTGGACGACATGGTGGACGTCGCGGGGACCGCCCGTTCCTTCGACATGATGAACTACCTGCCCCGGGCGATCTCCACCGAGGACCTCTACGAGCTCATCAAGGCGGCCTTCTGAAGCCACCGGTTGGCCATGATCCCGGTCCGGAAGCTCAGCACCCTCCCGCCCACCACCCGCTTGCGCAAGATCGTCCGGCTCTTGCAGGGGGTGGAGCTGGGGCTCGAGCGGGGGATCGCCCCCGACCTTTCGTACCTGGCCTCCTGCTCTGTCCTGGTTGCGGGGCAGACGCGCCTGCGGGCTTCGGTCCGGGAGCGGGCGCGGGTGCTGGCCGCCTGCTGCACGGAGGGCAGGAGCAGCACGGAGCTCAGGCGCGCGGTAAACGCCCTGCGCCACGGCCTGCTCGAGGCCCTGGGTGAGCCGCCGGCGGAGTGGGACCTGCTGCTGCCCGATGCCTTGGAGCTCGATCCCTCCCGCCGAACCCGGTACCCCGTGGAGGTGTACCTGGAAGAGGTTCGCTCGCCTTTCAACGTGGGCTCGATTCTGCGCAGCAGCGAGGCCTTCGGGGTGCAGAGACTCCTGCTTTCTCCCGGAACAGCTTCTCCCCTGCACCCCCGGGCGCAGAAGACGGCCCGGGGCGCAGCCTCCGCGGTACCCTGGCGCTATGCCGCCCTTTCCAGCCTGCGTGGGCGAACGGGGGTGGTGGCCCTGGAGCTGGGGGGAACACCGCTGGATCGGTTCGTCTTTCCTCCCTCGGGGGTCCTCCTGGTGGGCTCGGAGGAGCTGGGACTGAGCCCCTCTGCCCTGGCGCTTGCGCGGGCGGGCACGGTCTCGATTCCGATGGCCGGCGCCAAGCGCTCGCTCAACGTGGCCGTGGCGTTCGGCGTGGTGATGCAGGCCTGGGCCGCCCGCTTATCCTCCGGCGGGGCCTGAGCGGCCCTGTGGTGCCCCTGCCGGGTCCTCCTGGGCGAAACGCACGCTGCGCCACGGCAGGAACGAGGCATAGCTGCGTTCCTGCCAGCTCCACAATCGGACGGTCCTTCCCCCGACCAGCCGGGCGAGGATCGGTTCCAGGGTGTCCAGGAGCTCTGGCGGCGCGCCGCCCGGGCTGCCGGCGAGCAGGCACCGCGGCAGCAGTGCCGCCACTTCCCGCTCGGGCAGATAGGCCTGTCGGGGGCCCTCGCCTTCCACGAGCACGCTCACGCGCACCTTGAGCCGCCGGCCCTCGAGAACAGGCTCCACGCGCTCGATCCGCCCACGGCGTCCTTTCATGGTCTCAACCTCCCTACCCGGGTATGACGGGCCCGGAGGCGATTTTGCTTGGGAATGTCGGGCGCGGGCGGGAAGCTGCGGGTCGGCCGGTCGCGGGTCGGGAGGATCAGCCCGCGGGATTCAGGATGATCTCGTGGGAGATTCGGGCGGTCTTTTCCAGCATGGCAGTCACACCGCAGTACTTTTCCATCGAGAGCTTGACGGCCTTTTCGATCTTGCTGCGGTCCAGCTCCGGGCCGCTGAAGATGTAGCGGACCAGGATGTCGGTGTAGACGCTGGGGTGCTCATGTGACAGCTTCCCTTCGACCTCCAACCGGAAGCTGTCGAAAGGGACCTTCATCTTGCCCAGCAGGGAGACCACGTCCATGCCCGTGCAACCCCCCAGGCTCGACAGGAGCAACGTCTTGGGCCGCGGCCCCCGGTCCTTGCCGCCGAACTGCTCGTCGGAGTCGATCGTGAAGCTGTGACCGTGGAGCTCCACGTCAAAGCTCATCCCGCCGGTCCAGTTCAGGCTGGTCTTGCTAGGCATCGCGTTGTTCCCTTCTTCGGCTCGAGCATGTCGAGACGGAGCTACCGTCGCAGCGCCCGCTCGACCTCCGGCTGATTGAAGCCCACGATAATCCTTCCGTGTACATCGATCACCGGCACGCCCATCTGGCCGGACTTGCGCACCATCTCCTCGGCGCGGCGAGGGTCTTGAGCTACGTTGTACTCGGTGTACGGTACCTTGTGCTCCCGGAAGTACTGCTTGGCCTTGTTGCAGTATCCGCAAGATGGCGTGGTGTAGATGGTAACCGCCATACGACTCTCCTCTCCTATTTCCTGCCTGGGATCACATGAAAAATACTATATATGATTTCTCGCGTCAACGGTTCACTCGCCCTGCGGGCGAGCACGGCGGGCGACCGCGGCACCTCCTGTGCCGGCGGTACAGGACGTGCCGGGCCGCTCAGAAACGGGCCCGCTGCGCTTCGAAGCCGGCCGCCAGGCGCTCCTGGATCTTCTGAAGCTGGGCTTCGCTCTGGATTCCGAAGTCGTAGAGCACCGGCACCTCGATCTGCTCGTACACGAGGCGGTCGCGCTCGAGATCGGCGATGGCGTTGGCCAGATAGACGCTAAAGACGATGTCCTTGTGCGTTTCCTCGCAGTCCAGTGGGTTGTGATGGTAGCGGATGGCCTCCACCAGCTGTTCGGGGAAGTTCCATTTCTTGGCGATCATGGCCCCGACCTCCGCGTGCGCCATGCCCACCGAGAAGCTCTCCAGCATCTTGCTCGGGATCTCCTTGTCGCGGCAGAACTTCTTGATGCGCTCCAGGAGGTCCGGATGCAGGGAGGCGATGATGATCTGCCCGAGATCGTGGAGGATGCCGCCCACGTAGACGTCGTCGAGGATTTCCTTGCGCTTGCGGAAGCTCTTGGCCAGGTTGAAGGCGTAGAAGGCCGTTCGATACGAGTGCTGCCACAAACCCCGCATCTCCTGGTACTTCTGATTCATGATCTTCTGCGTCCCGAGGGTGTACATGAGGTTGCGCACGCCCTTGATCCCGACCATCTTGACCGCTTCGACGATGTTGTCCACCCGCCGGGGCAGCATGAACTGGGCGGAGTTGACCAGCTTGAGCAGGTCTGCCGTCAGCGCCGGGTCGACCGAAATCTGCCGGGCAATGTCGGTGATCTCCGAGTCCGGGTCGCTCACCAGGCGCTGCAGGTGAAGGATGTTGTCCGGGAACTGCGGCAGCGCCTCGACCTCCTTGATGATCTCCTCGGCGAGCATGTCCATCTGCTCGAGGCTGACCTCGTTGAAGGGAATGTGCAGAGCCGCGATCGTCTCCCCGTTCTCCACGTCGATGGAGAAGGAATCCTCGTCCAGGCCGATCTTCTTGAGCATGAGCATCAGGATCACGATCCCCAGGCCGGCTCCCTCGGTGTTGTCGAGCACGGTGGCGAAGGCTTCCTCCATGCTGGTGAAGGCCCGTGAGCGGGCGATGCGATCGAAGATGCGAATCTGCTCGATCTTGGTGATCTCCACGTTGTTGCGGACCGCCAGGCTGAAGGTCTTACTGCGGGTCTGGAACACGATCTTGATGTACAGCCCCATCTCCTTCTGCCTCTGGAGAAAGTGCTGGATGTTCTCGAGGGTGTCCTCCTTGAAGGTGGTCATGCCCTTGGCATAGTCGGCGGGATCGTTCAGATCCAGCTGCTTTTCCTGGAAGTAGGCGCGTTTGGTGTTGGCCTTCTTGGCGTTGACCGCCAGCTCGCGCAGGCAGTAGGCCAGCTGGTCCTTGATCTGCGGAAAGCCGAGCTCGTCCAGGAAGACCTGGAGCACCTCTTCCAGGTACTCCTCGGTCTCGTGGGGGAGGGTGAAGGTCTTGAAGCTCAAGGGGACTGAGCTGCTGGTTGCGCGCTTGATTTGCTCGAGGTCGACCTGGGCGGGCATGGGCTTCCTGCCTTCCTTTGAAACTTGAAATAGAGAATATCGCCCCTTCCCCGGGGATGTCAAGTTCGGTGTCGTTGGCGCGGCCGCGAGTCCGTTGCCCTTGCGGCGGCAAGCAGCTATAATGACCGGCCTATGCGCCTGGAAGAGTTCGACCAACGGATCCGCGATCTCCTGTCTTTGGCTACCTATGCGGCAGCCGATTCGTCCATGAACGGGCTGCAGGTGGGACGCTCCGGGGAGGAGCTGCGGCGGGTCGCCTTCGCGGTGGACGCCTGCCTGGAGACGATCCAGCGCGCCGCGGAGTGGAACGCCGAGCTATTGTTCGTGCACCACGGGCTGTTCTGGGGGGCTCCTCTGGCGGTCACCGGCGTGCACTACCGGCGCCTGCGGGCCCTGCTGGAGGCCGACTGCGGTCTGTACGCGGTGCACCTGCCCCTGGACCTGCACCCGCAGCTGGGCAACAATGCCGGCCTGGCCCGGCTGCTGGGGTTGTCCGAGCTCGAGCCCTTCGGGGAGTACCGGGGGGTGCGGATCGGCTGGAAGGGACGCCTGGCCCAGAGCCGGAGCCTGGAGGAGATCACCCGCCTGGTGGCCGGCGGCAGCGCGGAAACCCCGCAGGTGCTGCCCTTCGGTCCGGAGGAGATCCAAAGCGTCGGGATCGTTTCCGGGGGAGCGGCGGCGGAGGCCCTGCAGGCCATCGACGAAGGGCTGGACCTGTTCGTCACCGGGGATGCCGACCACACGGTGTACCATCACTGCCTGGAAGGCAGGATCAACGTGATCTTCGGCGGGCACTACCGCACCGAGGTGTGGGGGGTCAAGCTGCTGTCGGAGCACGTGGCCCGGGAGATGGGTCTGGAGACCTGCTTCCTGGACGTGCCCACGGGGCTGTGAGCCGGCCTCGGATGTCGGAGCGGATGGCGCCGGGAACCCGCAGGGCGGCCGGGGCGAGAAGAACGCTGATGCCCCTGGTTCTGACCGGCGGGGTGATCGTGGTCGACCAGCTGAGCAAGGCGCTGGCCTCCCGGCTCCTGCCCTTCGGCCGACCGGTCCCGGTGCTCGGCGAGGTGCTGCGCCTGAGCCTGGTCATGAACCCCGGGATCGCCTTCAGCATCGGCCGGAATCTGGCCGGACCCGGCCGGGTGATCCTGGCCCTGGGGTTGCCCCTGATCGTGCTCGGGCTGCTCCTGTACTACTTCTTCTTTGGCCGCGAGGTCACGACGGGACAGCGCTGGCTCCTGGCGGGGATCCTCGGGGGCGGGGTGGGCAACTACCTGGACCGGCTGTTCCGCGACGGGGGGGTCGTGGACTTCATCGACTTCAAGTTCTACGGGATCTTCGGGCTGGAGCGCTGGCCGACCTTCAATCTGGCGGACGCCACCGTCGTGGTGGCGGGGATCCTGCTGCTGGTGAGCTTCATCCTTACCGAAACGAGGCGAGCAAAATGAACAAGCGAACCAATACCGTGCTGTTCCTGATCGGGGCCACGGTCTTCAATTTGCTGGTCATGTTCGTGCTGATCGTGGTGCTGCTGGTGGCGATCAGCGCACTGTTCCGTGACCGCCTGTCGCCGAACCTCATGTCGATCCTGATGGTGGTGGTCTTTATCGGCTCGATCGCCGCCTCGTTCCTGATCTACAGCCGGGTGATCAAGTGGCTGTCCAAGAAGGTGGACATGGAGAAGTACTTCGTGTCGATCTTCAAACGCAAGCCGTAGAGACGGGACCGGGCCCGAAGCGCCGGC
>JAFGFV010000290.1 GCA_016930895.1 Spirochaetales bacterium
CCCCCCGCAGCTCTTCGGGAGACAGCACCCCCTGGAGCAGCCCGAGCCCCAGGGCAAAGAACCCGGCGTTGGCCGGGGCGATGGCCACAATCTGCATTCCTCCAATGTCCAGACCGGCGTTGAAGAAGAACACCGACAGCCGCTGGGCCGCCAGCCAGGCGAAGGTCTCCTCCCGCAAGGAGGAGAAGTCGAAGCCGTAGCGCTCCGAGAAGCGCGGCTTGTCCGAGGGCCTGTCGTCGGCCACCACCAGGCAATCGGGATCCCGGCGCCGCATGTAGCTCTCCGGGTAGTTGACCGCCACGCCATTGCGCACCCGGTGCACCACGGCCTCCACGATCGTGCCGCCGCCGGGCAGGTCGTAGGAGACCACGAAGCGCCCCGAATCCACGCCCCCGAGGGCCTGTTCCAGGAGCTCCTTCGTGTTGGAGGCGATCGAGAAGCCAGGGCAGGATTCCAGCAGGGTGAGCACCTCGGAGGGCAGCTGGCCCCGCAGCCAGGCCAGGATCTGCTCGGAAGAGGGCGTAGTGCCAGTGGCGGCCGTGTCGGACGGCTTCTCATGCATCATCGCGGCTCCCAGGTTTCAGTTTGCTTACTCTATATGCAAAGACTCGGGCTGTTCAAGATGCGTGCGGCTGCGGGCTGCCCGGCTGCGGATCACGCGCGGTCGCGCGACGGGGCAGGTTCACCAGAAACACCCCGGCGATCACGACCGCTGCTCCCACGACCTGGAGCAGCGACAGGCTTTCGCCCAGCACCGCCACCCCCCCCACGGCCCCGACCACCGGGACCAGATTGATGTACGAGGACACGACCACGGAGCCGAGGGCCGACAGGGCGTACAGGTACAGGAAGTAGCTCACCGCGGAGCAGGCGATCCCCAGGTATGCCAGGTTCAGCCAGACGGCCGGGGAGGCCAGCAGGGCCGGCGCCCCCCCTGGAACCAGGCTCCACTGCGGGAGCTCCAGCAGCACGAGCGGGACCAGCAAGGCCACGCCGATCACCGACTGCCAGGTGGTCAGGTAGAGCCCCCCGGCCCTGCCCCGCAGCCGGCGGCTCAGAAAGATGTACACCACCCAGCTCACGCAGGCCCCGAACATGAAGAGATTGCCCCTCGTGGCCTCGGGAAAGCGGCCGGAGCTCCTGCGGACGATCAGGAAAATCCCGAGCACCGACAGGCCGATACCCAGGCCCTGCAGCCACGACAGTGGACGGCGAAAGAGCAGCCGATCGGCCGCCACGGTCAGTACCGGCACGGTGGCCACGATCAGGGCGGCGTTCGAGGCGGAGGTGAGCCTGATGCCCCGGGTCTCGAAGAAGAAATACAGGCTGACCCCGAACAGCCCGCTCAGGATCAGGACCGCGATGTCCCGGCCGCCCCGCAGGCGTGCCGGGGCCTCCAAACGCCGGTGGATCGGGAGCAGGACCAGGGAGGCGATCCCGAAGCGCACGAAGACCATGGCCATGGGCGGAAAGCCCGCGTCCAGCACGACCCGGGAGCTCACGAAGGACATGCCCCAGAACACGACCGCCGCGGTCATGGCCAGGGTCGGAAGCAGGACCGAGGAGCGGCCTCCCGCGCGTGGGTACCCGCGAGCCTGTTTTTTCATTATACTCGCCAATGAGCGCACCTTTCCCCAACCGAGTCAAGGAGTTGATCGTGAGCGAGATGGTCAAGGAAATTGAGCTCCGCCGGGCGCGGCGTGCCCTGAGCGACAAAGCGGTTCCCCAGGAGGTGGTCGAGCGGATCATGACCGCGGCAACCTGGGCGCCGTCGTGCTTCAACAACCAGCCCTGGCGATTCGTCGTGGTCCGTGCGAAAAGCGAGCTGGAGACGGTCAAAGGGTTCCTGGCAGGCGGTAACTACTGGGCCAGAAAGTCGCCTCTGATCGTGGTGGTCCTGACCGAGCCGGAGCTGGACTGCCGGCTGAGCGATCGGCGCGACTACTCCTTCTTCAGCACAGGCCTGGCCGTGGAGAACCTGGTGCTGCAGGCCTTCCGGGAAGGCCTGATCGCCCACCCCATCGCCGGCTACAAGCCGGAAGGCATCAAGGAGGCCCTGGGCATCCCCCAGGAGCTCGTGCTGCTGACCCTCGTGATCATAGGCTACCCCGGCGACGAAGCCCATCTGAACGAGAAGCACCTGGCCCTCGAGCACAGCCCGCGGGACCGCAAACCCCCGGAGGAAGTGATCCGGTACGACCGTTGGAGCTGAGCATGGACGAGAAGATGCAGAAGCTGGCGGACAAGAGGGCCTACATCATCGACATGGATGGGGTGATCTATCACGGCAACCGTTTGCTGCCGGGAGCCAAGGAGTTCGTGGCCTGGCTGTTCCGGTACGACAAGAAGTTCCTGTTCCTCACCAACGCCAGCCAGCGCTCCCCCCGGGAGCTCCAGGAGAAGCTGGCCCGCATGGACATCCGGGTGCCCGTCGAGAACTTCTACACGAGCGCCCTGGCCACTGCAGGCTTTCTGTCCAGCCAGCACCCGGGAGGCAGCGCGTACGTGATCGGCGAAGCCGGGCTGATCAACGCCCTCTACGAGGCGGGGCTGTCGATGAACGACATCAATCCGGACTACGTGGTCGTCGGCGACACGCGCACCTACAGCTTCGAGGGCATCGAACGCGCAGTGCACCTGGTGCACCGGGGAGCCCGGCTGATCGGCACAAACCCGGACCTGACCGGCCCCACGGAAGAGGGAATCGTTCCCTCCACCGGCTCGCTGATCGCCCCGATCGAACTGTCCACCAACCGCAAGGCCTACTTCGTGGGCAAGCCCAATCCCCTGATGATGCGCCACGCCCTCAAGCGCCTGGGCAGCCTGCGGGAGGAGACCGTGATCGTCGGCGATCGGATGGACACGGACATCCTCTCCGGCATCGAGGCGGAGATCGAGCCGGCGCTGGTGCTCACCGGGGTGACCGCCCGGGAAGATCTGGTGCGCTTTCCCTACTCGCCCTACTACATCCTGGAGAACGTGGGGATGATCGCGGCGCTGGAAGCGCAGCCGGCGCTGGAAGCGCAGCCGGCGCTGGAAGCGCAGCCGGCGCTGGAAGCGCAGCCGGCGAACGGGGTGCAAGAAATCCAAGCTTGACCGTGGTACCTTACTCAAGATAGCATTGCGGTCGAGCGGAGGTGTGCATGTCCATACGTGACGAGCGGGTCTTCAAGATCATCGAAAAGATCCGCAACCACTACCAGAACAACATCAACAACCGCTTCGTGCGCAAGGCGCTGCTGATGATGAAGGTGCCCCGGGGCACCTGGGACAATCTCGCCCGGCTTACCGAGAAATCCGACCTCTACAAGATCCAGGGCTACCCGTACAACGAGCTCTACGAGCAGATCCACGCTGCGGCCACTTTCGTGCACCAGGCCAGGATCGATGTGCTCCCGCGTCTGCGCTCCCTGGTGGCCGGCGGTACGGACACGATCCTCGGGAGAAAGAAGGCCGAGGAGAGCCAGGACCCCGTCCTCCTCCAGATGGCAGTCGACAACTTCCCGGCCAACCTCGGCCTGTTCTCGGACCTGATCAACGAGCTGTATCTACTGGCCGTGGAGCTGGACAAGGCGGAGCACGCCGGCAAGAAGCCCGTGTACGAGCGCATGCCGGAGCTCAAGGAGCTGGGCAAGCTCCTGATCTAGAGACCCGGGGGAGACTCGGCCCGGGGGCTCTGCGGCCCGGTCCCCTCGACCCTTCGGATGATGCGCCAGGCGAGCAGGGTCAGCCAGCG
>JAFGFV010000291.1 GCA_016930895.1 Spirochaetales bacterium
CGGATGGCTGTTCGAGTCGCTGGAGGGATGTGATCTCGACCCTGCGGCCGAAGTGGCGGTGGCCGGTTTGGTCCGGGCCGCACGCCAAGGGCGCGTAGGCAGTCGCGATCTGATCCTCTTGAACCTTACGGGGGGAGGGCGAAAGCGGGTGGAGCTCGATCTGCCTGTCCGCCTCGTCCAACCCGACTACCTGTTTTCGTCGAAAGACCTGAGTCCCATGGAACTGGAACGACAGCTTTGTCGCGCCCGCGCAACAACCCCCGCGTAGCCCGCGCGCGGTCGGCAGTCTGGATGGCGACAATCGACTCGATCTCCGCCAGGCCCGACCTTGTGGCGGCCGCTGCAAAGCTGGCAGCCGCGTGCCGACAGATCTGCCGCCGCGTTCACCACGTCCACTCAAGATACAGATGGTCGATCCACAGCTCCTGGCCGCCGATCACAAAGTCGAAAGTGCCGGCTCCGGGGTCGAGGGCGAAGGGTGACTCTGTCATGTCACCGGCGGCGGCAAGGCTTCCCTTCTGGCCCCCGAGGTCCGTAACCGAAACTGAGATGCCGGGAAGCGTCAGGCCGTAGAAATCCTCCTGGTTGACGAAGTGGTCGTTCGTCTGGAAGTTGATGTTGCCCCCGTACTCGCCAAACTTGAGCTCCAGCCGCTCGAGGGTTGGCCCGAACCTAACGCCGAGGCAAACGTTGTTCAGATTGAGGTCGAGCCCTGATCCGCCGGCGCGGAGCTGATTGTCCACGACGACGTATCCGCCGGGGTACACGGCACCGCCCGTCTGCTGGAAAGGCAACACCTTCACGTCAACACTTCCCCAGTCCTCAGCGCCGATGATGGTGAACGTTTGTCCCACGTCGAACACTTCCGGGTAGGTGAGGCTGTTGAAATCAATCCTTACGGGGAGAGGAGGGAACTTGCAGCCCAGGAACAGCACGGGGAAAGCTGGGATGACCAAACCCAACAACACGACCCGCAGCGTGCGCACCGCGGTGTGGTTCACCATGGTTTCTCCATCCTTCGGGCCACTGCCCGCGCTGGTGCCTGAAGTCTCCTGGCGCAACCGCTTATGGGCAGCATGTGCCTCTGACGAGTCTAGCATACGACCTGTCGCCCCTGCGCGCAAGCCTATCCGCATGCTCCTTTCGTCCGGCCAAGTACCCTCTGGAGCGTCTTGCCTCTCGACTCGACAACGACCCAGAGCTGCGCGGCAAGTACGTTGCAGACCACGAGGCGCTCGCTATGCTCCAGCAGGTCGCCAGAGGGCCCGAGATGCACCACCTTCACTCCGATCGCTACGCGTGCGAGCTCTTCGTCGTGCGCCGCAGGTGAGGAGGAAATCGCCCGGGAGGAGATACCGCTACTGCAACCCATGACCGGATGAGCCCATCATCACCTGACAACTTGTCGATACCACCCAGGCGACCTTGAGGGAGACCAACCACGAGACCCAGCAGCTCAGGAGTCCGAACTATTTTGCGGGACAGCTAACGTGCGGGCTCTGTGGCGCGGCCATGCGCGTGCTCAAAGACCTCGCCTTCTTGACTCAAAGCCCACCATGGGTTGCGTCCAGGGATCCGAGCAGCCTGGATCATCGGCAAGCTTCGTGCTACCCTCGCTCAGAGTCATGAAAGATGCACTGAGGCGCGCAGCTTTCCTCGAGGACAAGCTCGAGTTCGTCCGCTCGCTGCTCTCAAGCCTGGGGTCAGTGGCCGTGGCCTTCTCGGGAGGCTGCGACAGCACTTTGCTGGCTTTTCTCGCGCACCAGGTGCTCGGCTCCGCTTCCCTTGCCCTGACGGTTGACTCGCCGTTTCTCCCGCGAGCGGAGCTGGCCGAAGCCGCGGGCATCGCCAGAGAGCTGGGCCTCCGGCACAGGCGCATCGCGCTTGAAAGGATTCCCGGGGAGGTGTTGTCCAATCCCCCGCAGCGCTGCTATCTGTGCAAGCTCGCGATCATGGGGATCCTGCGGAGTGCGGCAGCGGAGGAAGGGATCGAGACGGTGGCCGAAGGCTCGAATGCCGACGACCGCGGCGACTACCGGCCGGGTCTGCGGGCGTTGCAGGAGCTCGGCGTTCGCAGTCCCTTGTTGGAAGCCGCGCTGGACAAGGCCGCGGTCCGGGAGCTGTCTCGGCGCTTCGGGCTCCCGACCTGGGACAAGCCCGCTGCCGCCTGTCTGGCGTCGCGCATTCCGTACGGACAGCTCATCACCGTGGAGCATCTCCGGCAGGTGGAGGCGGCGGAGCGGTGTCTTCATGAGCTGGGGCTCAGGCAGTGCCGCGTTCGTCACCACGGGGCGGTGGCCAGAATCGAAGTCCCGCCGGAGGAGCGACGGCTGTTCTTCTGCACTGATTTCATGGACAAGGTGGCTGCAGCCCTGCGGGATATCGGCTTTCATCATGCCGCCTTGGACCTGGAGGGGTACGAGACGGGAAAGATGAATCGTCAGATACAACGAGGAGAAGAGATTGCTGGAAGATGATCTCCGCGAGCTTCTGTCCCGAGTGCGCGCCGGCAGCCTGGAGCCCAAAGAGGCCCTCCGGAAGCTTAAGGACCTGCCCTTCGAACGCCTGGGGTTCGCGACGCTGGACCACCACCGCGCTCTGCGCCAGGGACATCCAGAGGCGATCTTCTGCCAGGGGAAGACCCTCGAGCAGATTCGGCAGATCGCAGCCCGGCTGATGGAGCAGGGCAGCAACATCCTGGCCACCCGGGCCACGCCGGAGGTATTCCGGGCCCTCGCGGAGATGACCGACGATCTGGCGTATCATGAGGCGGCCCGCATCGTGGTGCTCAAGCCGCGAGCGCAGGGGTTGTCGCAGGGGACGATCTTGGTCATCACGGCAGGGACCGCCGACATTCCCGTGGCAGA
Source organism: Spirochaetales bacterium (assembly GCA_016930895.1). Next base: position 2,868 of record JAFGFV010000291.1, read on the forward strand.
AGAGGCGGCGGTGACCGCCGAGGCTATGGGGCATCGTATTGAGCGCCGGTACGACGTAGGGGTGGCCGGGATTCACCGGCTGCTCGCACTTCGGGACAGGATGGAGGCGGCCGCGGTGATCGTGGTGGTCGCGGGCATGGACGGGGCCTTGCCCAGCGTGGTCGGGGGGCTGACCGACAAGCCGGTGGTTGCGGTCCCCACAAGCGTGGGCTACGGGGCCAGCCTCGGTGGAGTGGCCGCCCTGCTGACCATGCTGAACAGCTGCGCCAACGGCGTCGTGGTGGTCAACATCGATAACGGCTTCGGAGCGGGCTGTTTCGCCGGCCGGATCCTCCGCCTCGCCGAAAAGGAGGCCGATTGATGGCGGGAATTCTCCATTTCGATCTCATTTCGGGCATCAGCGGTGACATGACTGTAGCGGCGCTGCTGGCCGCCGGTGTGGACCAGGGCGCGCTGCGAGAGAATCTCCAAAGCCTGAAGCTGGAGGGGGTCGAGATTCGGGTCGAGAAGGTCCAGGTCAACGGCATCACCGCGACGGACTTCTCCGTGCTCGTGGACGAGAGCCACGGGCATAGGCATGCGCATACGCATCGCGACCTCACGGCGATCGAGGGAATCATCGAGTCCAGCGGGATCACCCCGGGGGCCAAACAGCTCTCCCGGCGTATATTCCGCTGTCTGGCCCAAGCGGAATCCGCAATCCACGGGCGGCCGCCGGAGAAGATCACCTTTCACGAGGTCGGCGCGGTGGACTCCATCGTCGACATCGTGGCCACGGCCGTCTGCATCGACCTGCTCGCACCGGAGCGTGTCAGCGCCTCCAGAGTCCCCCTGGGACACGGCACGACCCGCAGCGCCCACGGCGTGATTCCCGTGCCCGCCCCGGCAACGCTCGAGATCCTCAAGGAAGTGCCGGTGTACGACTCGGGAATCCAGTCCGAGCTTGTCACCCCCACCGGCGCGGCCATCCTGAAGACAATTGTCTCCTCGTTCGGCACGTTGCCTGCGATGCGGATCGAGACCACCGGCTACGGCGCCGGCAAGAAGCGCTTCGAAGACAGACCCAATCTGCTCAGGGTCGTGCTCGGAAGGCAGGCAGACACGGGTCCGCTGGAGAAGCTGACCGTTCTCGAGACCAATCTCGACGACATGAATCCCGAGATATACTCCTACCTGATGCCTCTGCTGCTTGAGCGCGGAGCGCTGGACGCCTTTCTCACCCAGGTCCTCATGAAGAAAGGCCGCCCGGCCGTGCAGCTCAGCGTGCTCTGCCGTCCTGGAGATGAAAGCGCCCTGGAGGCAGTCATATTCCGGGAAACCACGACCCTGGGGGTCCGGCGTCACTCCGTGCTCCGGAGCCGCCTCGAACGCCAGGCCGCCGAGATCGAGACGGAGCTCGGCACGCTGCGGGTCAAGGTGATCTATCAGGGGGGCAGCGCCGTCAGGGCCGTGCCCGAGTACGAGGAGTGCCGGCGCATCGCCGCCGACCGTGGTCTCCCCCTCAGAGAGGTCTACGAGCGGCTGCAGGCGGGCCTCCGGCAGCACCTCCAGGATGGCTCATTCAGGGCGGCGCACGGCGAGAGTGTGTGACACGCCGGGCCACCGGGGCGTGTCCTACTGCTTGCCCAGGAACAGCTTCATGGTTTCACGCACGTCGCCTATGCTTTCCCCGAGCACCCGGTAGTCGGGACTGAGCATGACCACGGGCGCCTCCCGGAGACTCCCATCGGCGGCGTATGCATCGTTGAGCTCCGCGCACACTACCCTGCCGATGACCAGCACGTAGGACTCCCCGGCCACTTCCTGCTCCGTCACGGCTTCGATCCAGCCGAGAGCGTCCGCGATACGGGGGGCAGCGACCCGGCGGGATGGAACCGCCTGGAGGCCGACCGCTTCCAACTCGTCCACCTCGGGAGGGTAATTGTCGGCGGTCATCATCGCCCCCTCGAACGAGGGGCGGCCCATGATGTTGACCACGAACTGTCCGGTGTCGCGAATGTTCCTGAGGGTGTGGCGCATGGGTGCGGAGGCCACGGCGATAAGCTCCAGCGGCCGGAGGATGGGCATCACGCAGCCGTAAGGGGCGGCGTTGGCGATTCCCGCCGGATCGACCGTGGTGATCACCGTGACCGGAAGGGGCAGCATGCGCTTGAACTCATTCGGACGCAGCTCCACGTGCGGGCCTCCTTTCTGCGAAACAGACAATGCGGATTTTCATGGCTACGGCTTCTACCGAAGTGAGAGGGGCGTGACGGTCTTGCAGCCGTTGTTTCCCTCCACCCGCACCTTCACGCCGTAGGCCGCCTCAATGCTGTCGGCGCTGATCACCTCCGGCCCTCCGCGGGCCAGTACGGTTCCGGATCGCAGGAGCAGGAAGGTATCGGAAAAGCGCAAGGCCAGGTTGAGGTCATGGATGGCCATGAGGGTCGAAATGCCCCGTTCTTCCACGGCCCGCCGTACCGTCTGCATCACTTCCAGCTGGTTGCGCAGGTCCAGGTTGCTGGACGGTTCATCCAGCAGCAGCACCCGCGGCTCCTGCGCCAGGGCGCGGGCGATGACCACCTTCTGAAACTCCCCACCGCTCAGCTCATCGACGTACCGCAGGGCGAGCTCCTCCATCTCCAGGGTCTCGATGACCTTCTCCACGACCTCGAGGTCTTGATCCCTCACAGCCCAATTGATATGAGGCCTTCTCCCCATGAGCACGGCATCGAAAACCGTCAGGCGCCCCTGCCCTGCCTCCCGTTGAGACACGTAGGCCAGGAGCCGGGCCGCCTGCCTGCCGCTCAGGGAGGCTCTGTCCTCGCCGTTCAGGTACACGCTTCCCGCTCGAGGGTGGAGGAGCCCGGCCAGGCACTTGAGAAGCGTGCTCTTGCCGGCGCCATTGTTGCCGAGAACGGCGCACAGCTCCCCCTCCCGTACGTTCACGTCGATCCCTTGTAGCACAGGTCTCCTGCCGTACCCGAAGTGGATGCCCGTCGCCTGCAGCATCACGTCCTCCGCAGTACGCGGCTGCCGAAGCCGCGCACCAGCAGGTAGATGAACAGAGGCGCACCCATGGCCGAGGTAATGGCGCCGACCGGGAGAATGACCGGCGCAATGATGGTGCGGCTGAAGGTGTCCGCGGCCAGCAGCAGGAGCGCCCCGGCGAAGGCGGAAGCCGGGATCAGGTACCGATAGTCACTGCCGATGACCCGGCGCATCAGATGGGGCGCTACCAGCCCCACGAAACCCATGATGCCCAGGAACGAAACGGCCGTGGCCGTGACCAGAGAGGCCAGGAACATCCCGGCCATTCTGGTTCTCGCCACGTTGACCCCCAGGGTGCGAGCGATGTCATCCCCGCTGCAAAGGGCGTTGTAGTCCCAGCGCTTGATCACCAGGAAGCCCATGACCGGAACGGTCACCATGCTGATCACGACCAGGTCCTGCCAGGAGGCCCGCCCGATGTCCCCAAAGGTCCAGAAGACGATGGAGGCGACCTGCACGTCGGTGGCGAAGTACTGGGCGATGACCGTACCGGCCGAGAACAGGGATCCCATGGCCACCCCGGCCAGCACCATGACTTCCGGGGTGATGCCCCGGAACCGCGCCAGCATCAGGATGCTCGAGCTCACGATCATGGCGCCCGCGAAGGCGGAGAGGGTGACCAGGTATGGGTTGGTGATCAGCATGGCGTCCCGGCTCGCTCCGGCGGCGTTGACGGTTCCCGCCCCGAGCGCCAGGATGGCTACCGCGGCTCCGAAGGCGGCCCCCTGGGAGACGCCCAGGGTGTAGTCGGACGCCAGAGGGTTCTGCAGGACGTTCTGCATGATGCAGCCGGCCAGGGCCAGTCCCGCGCCTGCGAGGATCGCCGCCAGCACCCGGGGCAGGCGAATGTTGAGGACGATCTGCGCCGAACGCTCTCCCCCCCGTCCCAGCAGGATCTCGAGGACCTCCAGGGGTGAGAGCCTGGCGGAGCCCAGCCCCATGGCCACGATCGCCAGGATCACAACGGCACCCGCCGCCAGTACGATCACTGACAGCTTGTGCCGGGTGTAGTCACGGTAGACCGCCCCAGGTTCCGGCCTGATCAGCATCGGTTTCGCCACGCCTGGGGCCGACCGCCGGCCCTCTCTCAAAGCCTCCACTCCGGTACCTCGATCCTCTATCGCCCCGTCAGCTCGAGCTTGATGAAGCCGCCGAAGTCCGCGGCCATGCGGTCATACACATCTGTACCCAGCAGGAAGCGGTAGATCTCCCGCGCCTTGCCCACGGCATCGACATCCTGGAAGGCCTCGGGATAGATGACCGTGCCCATGAAGTAGGCATCGGCCAGGGCGGTGTCCACGTTGGTGGTGTAGTAGTTGTAGGGCAGATAGCCGTAGAGCTTCCCGCTCTGCACCGCCTCGAGGGAGGTGTACAGGCCGGGATTTGCGGCGTAGTCCTCCCGTACCATCTGCCAGCCCGATTCATCGATGAAGATGATGTCCGGGTTCCACTGGAGCAGCTGCTCCTTGTCGATCATCACGCTCGCCTTCTGGCCGGTCTCGTCCACCACGTTGCGGGCGTTGATGGCGGTGAAGGGCGGGAAGCTCGCCTGGGTGCTCTCGATGCCATGCGTTCCTCGCATGCCCAGCCCACCCGCGTAGACCGTGGGCTTCCGATCGTCGGGGATTCCCGCAGTGCGCGTGTCGAGGTCCTCCTCGCACTCCTTGATGAACGCCACGACCTCCTCCGCGCGGCCGGCGTTCCCCGTGAGCTCACCGACCAGGAGGATCGAGTCCAGCAGCTGCCGGTCGAAGGTTCCAAGCTGCCCGTAGCTCAACACCACCACCGGGATGCCCGTCTTCTCCTGCAGCTCGTTGGCCTTGGCCGCGTCCACCAGGTAGGCGGCGAAGATGAGGTCCGGTGCCGCGGTGAGCAGCGCCTCGGGGTCGGGAGTGGAGTCCGGCCCTCCCTGGCCGATCACCGGGAGGTCGAGCAGCTGCGGGTAGGCCAGGATGTAGGGCCGGCCGCCGCTCCACTGCTTCTCCATGTTCTCGATGCCGACGACCTTCTCGGCCGCGCCCACATAGCAGACCAGCCTGAGGGCCCCCGGCCCAATCGCGCACACCTTTGCGGCGGTCCCTTCGAGCTCGACCGAGCGTCCCGCCAGGTCGGTGATCGTCATGGTCTGGACGGCGGCCCCGCCGGAGCCCCTGCTGCAGCCGGCGCCGGCCAGCAGGACGAGGGTCATGGAAACGAGGACCACTGCCCCGATCAATCCCTTCAAATTGGCACACATCCTCGTTCTCTCCTTTCGGATCAACGCACTCACTCGACCTCCCCATCCACGTCCGCCCGGCTGATGAGATACAGCCCCGATTCGTTGCTGCAGCTCTGCCTCATGCGTACAGCCAGCTGATCCGCCTCGTCGATCTCTTTCGCCGTCGCGCCGAAGCTGGCCGCAGTTGCCCTGAATTGCCCGTGGCAGTGCGAGCAGGCCGTGGCCGTGGCCGTGGCCATCGCGATCAGGGCCTTGGTCTTGAGATCCAGGGCACCGGTTCGCAGCACGGCCGTTCCGATGTCGATCAGCTTGTCTTGTATCCCGTCCGGTAGCATGGACTGCATGTCTCCTTTTCCCGTGCTCTCACGACTCTCGTCGACGAACAGTGGTGA
>JAFGFV010000292.1 GCA_016930895.1 Spirochaetales bacterium
CCTGGTCCGCCGGCTCGCGGGCAAGGGAGTCTGTCCCGAGCTCGACGCGGACTATGGTTTCCGCAAGAGCCTGGACAGCGGCCGGCGGGGGAGCTCCCGGCTCCCCGGCAGCAAGCTGGACTACCCCAGGGGCTTCCGGGCCCTCCGGCAGGCTTTTCCGCTTCTTCACCGCCTGGAGGACCGCCGCCAGCTTCGGCAGCTCCTGGAGCTGATGCGCACCGAGGGAGCCCGAAAGACCCAGAAGCACCTCGAGGAACAGGCCCGCCGGGACCGCGCGAGCGGGCTCCTCGGCTCGAACCTGGTCTCACCCCCCGACTAACCGCCCAGCCAGCGCCTCAGAAACTCCCGGCGCAGGGAGCCGATGCCCCGCCGACCCGGGAAGGCGTAGCCTCGGATCGCGTCCCAGGAGGCGCGGAGGGTCTCCGTACGAGTGCCGCCGGACCCACCTGCGCCGGCTCTCCCGCTCCTTCCCGGGCTGTTTCTCGGACCGCTTGCTGGGCCGTCTTCTCGGCCGGACGGCCTCGGAACCGAGTCGGTGATCAGAACCAGGTGGGTGAAGCGGAGAGACCCAAAGATCGCAGCAGGTACGAGCTGCTCCAGGAGCCTCAGGAACCAGGCGTGCTCCATCTGCACCGCGGCGCACCCCGTGCGCTCGAACAGGGCGAGGCGCTCCTCCCGGCTCAAGACGGCCCGCTCGTGCGTCAGGATCGGTGCTACCGCCAGGGTGACGCCCCACGCCTCGGCCACCTTGCCGGCGATCGACCGCGCATCGGGGTTGCGGACCAGGCGGAGCGGCTTTCCCGTGTCGACGGGAACGTCGTCGCTGCTGAGGACCAGGTCGCCCCGGCGCATCGAGGGGTCGAGGGCCCCGGCGCAGCCGATGTCCACGACCTCCCGGATCGTCCCATCCCGCAGACGTCCCAGCAGCCCCGCTCCGGGCACGCGCACCCTCGTGCCGAAGCCGATCCAGAAGCAGGCTATCCCTCTGGCTCCCACCCGGCCGGACGCTCCGCCGTTCCGCAGGACGCTCGCCAGGCGTCCTCCGCAGAGCCGTGGCGGCAGCCGGAGCAACCCCGCAGGGGGGACCCGCAGGAAAAGGATTTCGCCAGAGGATTGAGGGCCGGAGGATTCAGGCATCCTTCGGTTCTCCCGGCGACCTCCGGGCACCTCCTACGTCGAGGCGGATGCTCATGGCCGTTTCGTCGCATTCCTCCAGGCGGGGGCACTCGAGGCATTCCCTCCAGAGCTTGCGGGGGAAGCTGTCCTTGGGCCGAGACTCGAAACCCAGCCCGGCGAAAAACTGCACCTCGTAGGTCAGGGTGATGATTTCTGGAAACCCCAGCCGCCGTCCCCGCTCCAACAGCTCGCGGACCAGGCCCTTGCCGACCCCGCTGCGCTGGAAGCGCTCGTCGACGGCCAGGGCCACGATCTCGGCGCTGTCGGTCCACAGCGGAAGCAGCGCCCCGCAGCCGGCGAGCTGGCCGTCGTCGGCTGCGGCTACAACGAAGTTGGTCAGTGTCGTCACGATTCGGTACTTGCTTCTACGCAGCATGAGCCCCGATTGGGCCATCCTGCTGACCAGCTTGAATATGCCGTCAACGTCGCCCACGATGGCGGGCCCGTAGGTCACGCTGCTGGTCATCTCGCGCCTCCCCGCGATCCCCGCCCACAATCCGGCAGCCCGGCCAGACGCAGACGTTTCGACAAGGGGTGGCAGTCAGCGGTCGGCCTGCAGAGCCGCAGGCCTGCCTGAGCGCATCGCAACCCCGTTCGACCGATGCACCGGGCCTTCACTCACTCGAAATCGCGAAGCGCACGGGGCGTCTACTTCTTCTTTTCCTTCTTGACCTTGCGTTTTTCCTTCGGACTGAGCTGAGCCTTTTTCTGTTCTTCCCTCTTGCCTTTGTCCCTCTTTCCCTTGTCACCCATTCCTGTCTCTCCTTGCTCAAAAACGACTTGCGTGCGTCCAGCTGCGGGCTAACCCATCATTCGGCCGCAGGGGTCAGCAGATGAGATCACTCAGCATCACTGCCAGGCCTCTCCAACACACCCGGACCCAATCGAACAACGCTCCGGCCGCCGCTTCCCGGTCTGAACTCGCAACAGACTAGCACAGCTTGGTGGCGGTGTCCAGGCTGCTGGGGTCAAACTGCTGGCGTCGAACTCGGCGAGTTGTCTACGCGCCCGTGTCGCAGCTCGACTCACCAGACAGCTCGCTGCGGGATGTCGGCTCTCGTGGGCAAGCCGCCAGCCGCACGGAGTACGGTCTCGCACGGCCGGGGAGGAGTCGAATGCCGACTGTGAGGCGGATTGGGCGGTGAGGGGCACGATCCCCCGACCTTCTGGGTGTAAACCAGACGCTCTCCCAGCTGAGCTAACCGCCCGATGGACCTCACGCTACCACGGAGCATGGGGCGTGTCAACGCGGGCGCGCGGGGCTATTGATTCCCCAGGGCGCGATGGCCTATATTCTCGACAATACTTTACCTCGAAGGTAATGTAATTCAAAGGGGGGGCCTATGCTGCCGGAAGACCTGGGCCTGGAAAGCAAGCTCCTGCACGCCGGTTTCGCCGGCGACGATTCGACCCTGTCACGGGCAGTGCCGATCTATCAAACCAGCTCGTACCTGTTCCGTAGCCCCGAGCACGCCGCGGACCTGTTCGCGCTCAAAGAGCCCGGCAACATCTACACCCGGATCATGAACCCCACCACCGGCGTGTTCGAGGCCCGCATGGCCGAGTTGGAAGGCGGGGTTGGGGCGCTTGCCGTGGCCTCCGGGCAGGCGGCGATCGCCCTGGGGATCCTCAACATCGCCGGCGCAGGCGACGAGATCTTGTCCTCCTCGAGTCTCTACGGCGGGACGTACAATCTTTTCCACTACACCCTCAGGCGGCTGGGTATCACCACCCGCTTCGTGGACGGGGACGACCCGGAGGCGTTCGCCCGGGCCATCACCCCCAGGACGCGCCTCCTCTACGGCGAAACCCTCGGCAATCCGAAGCTGGACGTTCTCGACATTCGCAGGATCGCGGACATCGCCCACGCCCACGGAATCCCCCTATTCCTCGACTCCACGACCACTTCCCCGGTTCTGTTGCGCCCCTTCGAGCATGGGGCCGACGTGGTGATCCACTCGGCCACCAAGATCATCGGCGGCCATGGGACTTCGATCGGCGGCGTGGTGGTAGACGGCGGCCAGTTCCCGTGGGACAACGGGAAATATCCCGAGCTCAGCGAGCCGGACCCCAGCTATCACGGGATCCGCTTCGTCGAAAGCTTTGGCCCAACGGCCTACGTCACCCGCCTGCGGGTCACGATGCTCAGGGACCTGGGGGCCGCCCTCTCGCCCTTCAACGCGTTTCTATTCCTTCAGGGATTGGAGACCCTCCATGTGCGCATGAGGCGACACTGCGAGAACGCCCAGGCGGTGGCGGAGTTCCTGGAGAGCCATGCCAAGGTCGAGTGGGTGCGCTATCCGGGTCTGCCGTCCAGTCCCTACTACGCCCTGGCCCAGCGCTACTTGCCGGAAGGCCAGGGGGCGATCGTGGGCTTCGGGATTCGCGGGGGCTACGAAGCGGGCAAGCGCTTCATCCGCGAGGTACGCCTGTTTTCGCACCTCGCCAACATCCTCGATGCCAAGTCCCTGGTCATTCATCCGGCCAGCACGAC
>JAFGFV010000293.1 GCA_016930895.1 Spirochaetales bacterium
AGCTGCTGGTAGCGGGCAGCATCGAAGAGGCCGATGGGGCTACGATCCTGCTACGGGCGGACCCGGTGCGCGCCGCGGCGGTGCTCGAACGGGCGGCGGGTTCGCCGGAACTGCGGAGGCAGCTGGGGCGGCTGGGCAGGCAGGCCGCCGAGGAGCGCTATGACATCGATCGGGTGGCCGCGGCGTGGCAGAGTCTGATGGGAGAAGCTACGGTACGATGACCGCGCGGCCCGCCGCGCGGAACTGTTCCAGCTGGTCGAGTGCCCGGTTTACGGGCTCGGCCTCCAGAGGGACCCTCCTGGTGACCACGTCGGAGAGCTCCAGCGCCCCGCTCTGCAGCAGCTCGAGGAGTAGGTGCAGCTCGGAGAGCAGGTGGTCGGAAACTCCGATGATCTCGGTCTCCCTTCCGATCAGCTGCTGGTAGGTGTTGATCTCCACGGGACGGGAAGCAATGCCGGCCAGGGCTGCGCGGCCCAGGACGCCCAGGCAACGGATGGATTGGATCGTGCTCTCCGGCTGTCCCGCCAGCTCGAGGGACACCTCGACCCCCCGGCCTTCGGTAAGGTGGCGGATCTCCTGCACGGGATCCACCTCGTTGGGGTCGATGCCCACGGCGCCGTACGCCCCGGCCCTCTCCAGGTTTTCCCGCCAGGGGTCTACGGCGAACACCTCCAGGGCGCCGAAGTAGCGCGCCAGCTGCACCGCCGACAGTCCCAGGCCCCCCACTCCGAACACCGCCACCCGTTCCCCCGCCTGCAGCCGGGCCTTGCGCAGGGCGTGCAGGGCCGTGGCGGAGGAGCACATGGCCACCGCCGCCTGCTCGAAGGGCACCGACGCGGGCAGGCGGACGGCGTTTCGGGCCGGGATTCGGATGAGCTCGGCGTAGCCGCCGTCGATGTTTTTGCCGATCATGGCCCCACGCCGGCAGAACTGCTCGTGCCCGCCGCGGCAGAACTCGCACTCCCCGCAGGTGACCATGTAATGCAGGCAGACCCGGTCCCCCACTGCCAGCCCCGCCGTCCCCGAGGCGACCTCCTCGATCTCGCCCGCGACTTCGTGACCCAAGGTCAACGGGAGGGGCCCCGCCGGGGAGGTGCCGGCCCGGTAGTGGGCGTCGGAATGGCAGATGCCCGCGGCGCGCACCCGCACCACGACTTCCCGCTCGCCAGCGCGCGGGTCGGGGACCTCCTGGAGCTGGAGCGGCCTGCCGATGCCCACGAGCCTGAGGGCCTTCATCTCGATGCCTCCTTCCGCCGGGCGCGGGGATTACAGGATGAAAGGAATGATCGCCTTGCGGTCAGCCGGGTAGTCCGGAAAGCGGCGCCGGTACCAGCGGTGGTGCGCGACGGCCCGGGGGACCAGGTTGGCCGCCGTCCACAGGGCGAAGGTCAGCCCTGGAAGTGACCAGGTCATGACTGCCCATCCGGACCACTCCACGATCTCGCCGAGGTAGTTGGCGCAGGACACCAGCTCGAAGAACCCCCCGCGCGGGATGCGGTAGCCCGCCGCCTCCTCGCCCCGCATCCGCCGGAGAATGCCGTCGGAGTGCAGATTGATGAACATGCCCCCGACAAAGAGCGTCACGCCGATGATGAAGCGCAGGCTGAGCATCCAGCCGATGGTATAGCGCCCCCCGAACAGGTTCAAATAGGTGCCGTTCAGATACGCGTTGACGAAATTGAAGAACAGGCCCATGGCCGCGACGGAGAGCACCATGGGGCGCTCCGCGTTCTTCATGCGCAGCGGGTAGAGGATGGAGCGGTTGGTGTAGTGCAGGATCCAGAGGATAAAGAACACCGCCGTGGCCGGGTTCAGGCTCTGGTTGCCGACCAGGAAGAACAGGGCAAAGGCAACCGGGGACGCCCCCTCCATCAGGATCCAGCCCCATCGGGCCTGAAGCGCCGGACCCCAGCCCTCCCGGCTATGGCGGCCGTACGGGGCCGTCACGAACAGGAGCAGGATGAAGGTGAACACGGCGATCAGGATCCACCCGAGATTGAAGATGACATACATCGGGTACCGATTCACCATGACCGCAGTGTAACGGGTCTCCGCCGGGCCCGCAAGAGGCACTCGGCGAGCTGCACGGCTGCACGGGCGGTGTCCCCGAGTGGAGCGCTCAGGCCGAGGGGGCCTGGATCGGGTTCGGGGCCCGGGGCTTCACAGAGAGCTCCAGAAGGTGTAGTAGGGCCCCCCCTCGCCCAGTTTCTTGAGATACAGGGCGAGCTCCCGGGCGTGGTAGTCGCCCCACATGCTGGACTCCCCGGCGGGCACCGCGCGCCCCGGGGGCACGTAGTCCCAGCCGTTGGGCCGGTGGTACACCGAATGGAGGATCAGGCCCTGGTGCTCGGGGTCACGGCACACGTAGGGGTCGGCGAAGAGGGTGGCGGCCACGGTCAGGCCGGCCTGGAAGTAGCGCTCACCCTGCTCGCGCAGTCCCCGCTCGCGGAGGAAGCGGCCCAGGCGCAGCAGCCCCTGCGCGGCAACGGCGGCAGCCGAGCTGTCCACCGGCTCGTGCTCGTTGAACGGGTCCGCAGGCTTGTCGAGGTACCCCGGCATGAGGACCAGTCCGGGGGCGCCGGTGTCCCAGTAGGGAATCCCGTCCACCGGCGTGTTCTGGATGTAGAAGTCCGCCAGGGCGCAGGCGGTCTCCGTGAAGCGCTGCAGGAAGCTCTCCTGCCCCTCCAGGGGACCCGCCCGCAGGCCCTTGAACTCCTTGGGGGGCACCGCACGCAGGAACTCCAGGAACTCCGGGTACCCCGCCAGGGCCCACGCCAGGCCGCGGGTCCAGGTGGAGAAGGGTGAGTAGCCCTGCTGCGTGCTCGGGCAGCGAAAGGCCCCGCTCAGCGTGTTGAAGACGGCCTCGTGGACGGTCCGTCCCCTCACGTCGTAGGCGTCGCGCTCTTCCCCGTAATAGACATTGTATCGGGCCGTGCACTCCGCGTGCCGGAGGGCCCGCTCGAGCAGAGAGATCCTGCGGTCCTGCTCGCCCATGAGCACGTGGCCCAGGCGGTGGGCCGCCGCCAGCACGCGCAGGGAGCGTATCGTGTCCACCAGCAGAGAGTGCGGACCGTTGAACGAGTAGACGTACCCGAGCTCTTCCGGCAGCTCCGTCCAGCGGGCCGCCTGCACCGCCCCGGAGACCTTGAGGGCCAGCTCGCAGAAGCGCTCGGCCCAGAGGTTCTCGGGCACGCGCCCTTCCCGGTGAAGACGCAGCAGGTTGCCGTAGGTGCTCACAGTGTTGAAGCCGTGATCGTGCACTCCCGTGTGGCTTACGTGCGGCGCCATGGCCTTGACCGTGCCCTCCACGCCGATGTCCAGGAACTGGCGGATGCCCGTGGCGTCGTACTGCAGGAGTGCCGAGCCGAACTGGAACCCCCGCGTCCACTCGGTCCATCCTCGGGTGGTGTATGCACCCTTGACCGTGAATACCGGCGTCCCCTCCTCGGGCTTCCAGCTGCGTTGCAGGCTCAGTATCTTCTGGCCGGAGAGCTCGAACAGGTGGGCGATCCTGGGCAGCAGTCCCTCCGGCGTCAGAGACGCGTCGATCCTGATCATTTCGAGGCTCCTCGCGGTTCGTGCGGATCTCTTGGCCATTATTCCTGCAAACCGCCGTCGGTGTCAAACTGCGGGCGGCGGTCGGAGCCCGGAAGGCCGGCGTGGGGGAAGTTTGACGGAGCTGGCGGGATCGTCTAACCTTGTCTCATGTCATCCACGAGCCAGGAAGCCGGGCTGGGCTTCCCCGGGGAGGCGGGCGACGAGGTGGTCCGAATCGCCGCCCGGGCCGGGCGCATGATGCTGGAAAACGGCGGAGAGACCAACCGGGCGCAGGACACGGTCAACACGCTGTGCCTGAAGCTGGGCATGGCCGAGGCGGACAGCTTCGCCACCCCCACTGGACTGATGCTCTCGGGCGTGGACCGGCAGGGGCGCTCGTTTTCCTCGGTCACCCGGGTGACCCGGCGCGTCATCGACCTGGAGAAGGTGACCCGGATCTCCGAGCTGGCCCGGAACGCAGGAGGCGGCAGTCTGGAGAGCCGCGCCGTTCAGCGGGAGCTGGACCGCATCGCTGCCGCCCGGCAGTACGTGGACGCGGTCAAGATAGCGGTGGGCGCCGCCACGGCGGGCTGCTGCACCCTGCTGTTCGGGGGCGGCTGGCGGGAGGCCCTGGCCACGATTCCCGTCGGGGCGCTGGTCAAGCTGCTCTCGATCCTGTTGGCAAAGGTCCATCTCAACGATTTCTTCATTAACATTGTCGGGGGAATGCTCGCCGCTGTGCTGGCCTCTGCCGCCGCGGCTCTGGGGCTCGCGATCCGGGCCGATCCGGTGATCATCGGCGCGATCATGCTCCTGATTCCCGGGATTACGATGGTCAACGCGATCCGCGATACCATCGCGGGGGACTTGGTCGCCGGGATCTCCCGAACCGTGGAAGCGGTCATCGTGGCCGTGGCCATCGCCATCGGTACGGGACTGGGGGTCCGCCTGTGGGCCCTGGTCGCGGGAGGGTCGTGAGGGATGCTGGTGCAGGTCATCGCAGGCGCTCTGGCCGCTTTGGGGTTCTCCGTGCTGTTCAACGTCAGGGGACGCAAGATCCTGCTGGCGGCGCTCGGCGGGTTGACCGGCTGGGTCATCCACCTGATGGTCCTCCGGCTGGGCGGTTCGGTGGTGGCGGCCACCTTCGTCGCTTCCGTAGGGATCGGCCTGTATGCGGAGCTCCTGGCGCACCTGGCGGGGCTGCCGGCCACCCTCTTCATCGTGTCTGCGATCATCCCGTTGGTGCCGGGGGGCGGTCTGTACGCCACCATGAACCACGCCCTGAGGGGCCAGATCCCCGAGACGGTGTCGATGGGAATGCAGACCGTATACCTGGCCGGAGCCATCGCTACGGGGGTGGCGCTGGTATCCTCGCTGCGGGCGATCCTGGGCCGGGGCCGCAGGAGGCCCGGGCTCAGGAGAGGGTCCCGGCCTCCACGCTGAACCCGATAGTCCCACGGGGGTGGGGAAGCGGGAGAGCCCGGCGGGCAGGCGGCCCTGCGGCGGCGGGTCTGGCAATCTTTCCTTTGCGCTCGATTTGAGATAGAATCCGTCAACCATCGTGGATTTCGAGGGACCGGCGGGTGTCTCCGCAGGCAGGTGTTGCGGCGCGCCGGCGTCGGCGGCGTCGGCCCAAACGGCCCCGGCCGAGGAGCCCTGGATGCCTGTGAGATGAAACCTGTTGCAGGGATAGACTTTTTCGATCTCGACCACACCCTGATCGCCGGCTCTTCGGCGGTTTCTTTTCTCCTCCACGGCATCCGCGGCAGGGTATTTCCGGTGACGGCTGCGCTGTTCGTGCCTCTGTTCTATGTACGCTACCGCCTGGGCCTGATCAATCCCGAAGCCGAGACCTGGAGCTTCTCGGTGCTGCACGGCATCTCCCGGCCCGTGCTGGAAGAAGTGGCGCGCGAGGGGTTTCGCGGGCTTCGGGAGCGGATCTACCCGCAGGCGCGCGCCCTGATCGCGGCCCGGCGAGCCCGGGGGCGGGAGGTGGTGCTGGCCACCTCGTCGATCGCGATCGCGGTCCGGCCCCTGGCCGAAGAGCTCGGCATCACCGAGGTCATCGCCTCCAGGCTGGAGCTCCAGGGAGAGCGCTGCACGGGACGATTCGTCGAGCCGCCCCTCCTGGGCCAACAGAAAAAACGCCGCGTGCTGGGGTATCTCGATGAACGGGGCGTGCAGCCGGAGGCGTGCGGCTTCTACACGGACAGCATCTCCGATCTGCCCCTGCTCGAGGCCGTGGGCGAGCCGGTGGCGGTCAACCCCGATCCGCGCCTGCGCCGCCTGGCCCGGTCCCGGGGCTGGTCCGTGCTGCGCTTCAGGCTCTAGCAGTTACGCACCTCCCCGGCTTGTGATACAGTAGTCAATCGAGATGTCCTGTGCCGCGACGCTCAGCAGCGTGAACGACCTGAAGCTCTTCTACCATCTCTATGACAAGATCTCCCGGCGCGAGATCCGCACCTTCTCCGCCCTGGTCGACTACGTCGATGCCCTCAAGCTGACCGCGAAGCCGGACGCGGTCTTCGAGCGCTGCTTCCTGCTGATCAAGGACCTGTACTGGGGTTTCCTGCGGGACCTGGACCGCTCGGAGCTCACCCGCCTGTGGAAGGAGCTGGTGATCCCGCACGGGCGATACCCGGCCGCCGGCGACCTGAAGCGCAGCATGTCGATCTCCAACATCTACATCGCCATGCTGGATATCCACGGCTACACCCGCTTCTGCCAGGAGAGCAAGGGCAACCTGTCGCGCCTGCGCAAGTTGGACGAGTTCCTGCACGAAGGCGTCCGGGGCATTGCCCGCTCCCACCGCGCCCTGGCCAACAGGGAGCGCGGGGACGAGATCGTGGTGATCGCCTCTTCGGCCACGGACTGCATCGAGACGGCCATGGCCATCATCAACACCTTTTCGCAGCACGCGGTGATCAAGGGGCAGGCGGTCAGCCGAAGCCCGGCGGACTACAGCATCGTGCTTCCGGATTTCAAGGTCACCGCCGGGATCGCCGGGGGCAACCTGACCACCCCGTTGATCATCACCGAAAGCGGGCTGCTGTCCGGTTTCCTGCTCAATACCGCGGCCCGCCTCCAGAGCCTCGCCAACGAGCTCTCCCCGCGAGACTCCAAGGTCGTGGTCACCAACAGCGTCTACTCCAGCTTCCACAAGGAGAACAAGGTCGTCCAGAGCGAGCTGGCGGCGCGCAAGCTGGTGAGCTTCTTCAACATCGGGCCGGTCAGCTTCAAGGGTACCAAGGTGGCCTGCTTCGACGTCCTGTTCGGGGAACGGGAGCGCTACAGGCTGCGCTACGCCGATGCACTGGGAGAGCTGTTCGAGGCAGTGCGGCAGAACCTGTGGAAAAGCCGCGTGCTGGCCGCGCTCCTGGAGGTGGTGGGCCAGGTGGCGGAGGCCACGCCGGCCTTCACCTGCGAGCTCAAAGGCGCACCCTGGGGAGATCGGCCCCTGGTCAACGCGGACATCGTCGCACGGTGCAAAGAGGCGAGGGAGCTCGCCGGTAAGGAGGAGTTCGTCGATGCCGTCAAGGCCCTCGGAGAGATCCGCCGGGCCGTCGAGGCAGTCCCGGAGTTCGACAGGCTGGTGATACGCTACGTCGCGGCGATCCACGAGCGGCTCGAAAAGCTCGCCGAGGAGTTCGAGCAGAGGCTGGCCGAGGGCATCGACAGCAGGATCGACGCCATCTTCTCCCCTCAGTACAAGAGCGCCTACCTGAACGCCCGCAAGTGCATGGAAACCTACGACAAGCTGCGCTCCTACGCGCTCAGGAGCAAGGTCCTGGGGAACAAGAAGAGCATCTGGTACTCCCTGATCGAGGACCGCAAGGAAGACCTGAAGCTGGAGATCTACTCGGGCAAGCGGTAGCCCGCCGCCCCGGCCTCACGACTCGAACAGGAGGGTGGCAAGGTCCCCGACGGACTCCAGGTAGGCCTGGCAGTTGGCCTGCATGTACGCCCGGATGGGCTCGATCCGGTGGCCCCACCCGGCTGCGGCGATGGCCACTCCGGCCGCTCGGGCCATGGCGAGCCCGGGCTTCAGGTCGTCGACCACCAGGACCTCGCCGGGCTGGAGGGAGAAGCGGCGAAGGACCTCCAGCACGGGCCAGGGGCTGGGCTTGCGCCGCTCCTCCTCCGGGTCCCACCCGAAGATCAGCTCCGGCAGGACCGTGGTCCCGGAGTCTCCCCGGCGGTAGTCCTCCAGGATCAGGTCGGCTTCCGAGTGGGACACCACGGCGATCCTGCCGCCGGCCTCCTGGAAACGGCGGAGCAGCTCCACGAAGCCGGGATAGAACGGGGCCCGAGCCTGGAGATTGCACTCCCGCCAGATCCGGTATTCCGCCTCGAGCTCTTCCTCGCTCATGCCCAGCTCGTCGCGCAGGTAGGGCATGATCCCCGGATCGAAGTTCTTGAGGAGCCACCCTTCCAGGCCGATGGGCTCGAGCCCGGGGCGCAACACCCCCAGCGCCCTGACGTGGGCGGGGTAGTGGATGACTGCGGTGCTGTCCACCGCGGTGTCGTCGTGGTCCAGGATCAGGCAGCGATAGCGCATCGGCACCCAGACCCTAGACAGTTCCCGCGGGAGAGTCAAGGCCGGAAGCGGTTCGAGGCGGCGGCCTTTCGCGGTGCGCTCGGGCGGATTATACTGCGAGCGGGAGAATCATTCATGGACCTGGAACTTCGCGATGTTCACAAGAGCTTTGGCTCCGTGCGGGCGGTGGACGGCCTTTCCTTCCGCACCGGGGCGGGGCGCATCTTCGGGCTGCTTGGACCCAACGGCGCCGGTAAGTCGACCACGATCCGCATGATCATGAACATCATCGCCCCCGATCGGGGCGAGATCCTGTTCGACGGTCAGCCGATCCGCCCGGCCGACAAGGACCGGATCGGCTACCTGCCCGAGGAGCGCGGGCTGTACCGCAAGATGGTCCTGAACGAGGCCCTGCTGTACTTCGCTTCGCTCAAGAATCTCTCCCGCGCCGACGCCCAGCCGCGCATCGACTGCTGGCTGGAGCGCTTCGGGCTCACGGAGTGGAAGAAGAACAAGGTCGAAGAGCTCTCCAAGGGGATGTCCCAGAAGGTCCAGTTCGCGGTCGCCGTCCTCCACGATCCGGAGGTGCTGTTCCTGGACGAGCCCTTCGCGGGTCTGGACCCGGTCAGCACCGAGAGCCTGCGCGAAGCGGTCCTCGAGCTGGGGCGTCGGGGCAGGACCATCCTGCTGTCGACCCACATCATGGACCAGGCCGAACGGATGTGCGGGGAAATCCTGATCATCGACCGTGGCCGGGAGGTCCTGTCCGGCCCGGTGGAAGCCCTGAAGGCGCGCTTCGGCAGGAACAGCGTGGCCATCGAGTTCGACGGCGACGCGGAGATCATTCGGGCGAGCGGCCTGGTGGGCAATCTGATCAGCTATCCGCGCTGGGTGGAAGCGGAGCTGGCCGAAGGCGCCACGGCGGACGAGCTCCTCAAGGCCCTGGCGGGGCGGCTGTCCATCAAGCGCTTCGAGGTCATGGCCCCCTCGCTGCACAAGATCTTCATCCGCCAGGTTGGTGCGCGGGAGGTGCAGGCGTGAGCAAGCTCTGGAAGGTCACCGGTCACGAGTTTCGGCGGACCGCGGGCAACAAGGCCTACATCGTGCTCACGGTCCTGGGGCCCTTTCTGATCATCGCCATGACGGTGATCCCGGCGGTAGTGTCACAGCGCCAGGAGCGGGGGGAGGTGGTCATCGCGGTGAGCGGGGCCGACGGGGACCTGGTCGCCCGGGTGGCCCCCGGCCTGCTGCAGGCCGGGATCCGTCTCGAGGCGCCTGCCGGCGGACGCTCCGGGGAGGCGCAGGCGGGGCTCCTGGATGAGCGCCTGCTGGACGGGGAGCTGTACGGATACCTGGTGTTCCCGCCGGACATCCACGCAGAGGGCTCCCTGGAGTTCGTGACCCGGGAGTTCCCGGACTACCGGATCGTAGAGCTGCTGAAGAACGCCGTGGGCCAGGAGGTGATCGACGCCCGGATGCGCTCGGCGGGCATGGACCCGGCGCGGGTCCGGGAGCTGACCCGGCCTCTGGAGCTCAGGAGCCGGCAGCTGACCAAAAGCGGGGCCAAGGTCCAGCAGGACGAGTTCTCGTTCATCATGGTCGGGATCGTCTTCACCCTCATGCTCTACATGACCATCCTGCTGTACGGGCAGGCCATCGGGCGCTCCGTGGTCCAG
>JAFGFV010000294.1 GCA_016930895.1 Spirochaetales bacterium
CGGCTGCCGTCGAAGTGTCCTGCGACCGCCCGTCCGTTGCTCGCCCCCAGGTCGAACACCAGGTAGTGCTTTGGGCTCATGCCGGGTTCCTCCCTTCTGAAGTCCAGTGGATGATCATTCCCAGATAGTCTGCCGCCGGTTCCAGCAGCCGGGCATAGGCCGCGGGAGCCTGCTCCAGGGTATGCGCATGGGTTGTCAAGGCATCCACCTCGAGCACCCCCCGGGCCACGAGCTCCAGGGTGCTCTCGAGGCGTTCCCGGGTGCGGGAGTTGGGGCAGTGGATCGTGAGCTCCTTGCCCCGCAGCCAGTGCCAGTCGATGACGCTCTCCGGGGGCGGGTAGTAGCCGTTCAGGACCAGGTGACCGCCGTACGCCAGAAGCTCCGCTCCCAGCCGCACGGTAGCGGCGGAGCTGGCAGTCTCCACGACGATCTGCACACCTCTCGGGCAGCGCTCCCGCACGAACGCAGCCAGCTCGCCGCGGCAGCTGTCGAAGACCTCGTCGGCGCTGAAGCGCCGGGCCAGCTCCAGCCGGAAGGAACTCAACCCCGCCACGATGACCCGGGCCCCCCGGTGGCGCAGCACCTGGGCGGCGTACTGCCCCACCAGGCCTTCGCCGATCACCACGGCCGTGTCGCCCGGCGACACCGGGGGCTTCATGGCCCCGTTGTAGCCCACCTGAGCCAGCAGGAGCCCGGCCGCCGAGTCGGTGCTGACGGACTCCGGCAGGGGGATGACCGCCTCCTCGTCGGCCACGTGATGCCCCACGTGCCCGCCCCACCAGGACCCCGGCCAGCCGTCCGGCGCCCGGCAGTTGCGGCTGAACACCCGCTGCCCAGGCCGGAGGGAGCGCACGGCGCCCCCGACCTCCACCACCTGTCCCGCGGCCTGGTATCCGGGCACGTGGGGAAAGGCCAAAGGGGGCTTTCCCGGAATCACCATCCGGTCGGTCAGGCACCAGCGCTCGGTGCCCGGGCTGATGGCGCTGGCCTGGATCCCGATCAGAACCTCCTGCTCTCCCAGCTTCGGAAGCTCGACCTCTTGGACGGCAGCCTCCATGGGCCTGGGAAACACGACGGCTCGACTCTTCATCGGCAGCTCACGCTTCAGGTGCTCGTCGAAACGGGAGGGGGCCGACCGCCAGGCCGCCCCCTCCCGAATGCAATTGCCGCTCTAGCGGTTCATCTTCTTTTCGTACTCCGCCTGGAAGGCGTCGATCGTGTCCGGGGTGAGCAGGGCCACGTCGACCGGCACGACCGCGTCCTCGTACTTCTCCCCCTCGAAGATCTTCTTGAGGAGCACGACGCTCTCGTAGCCGATGTTGTAGGGTTGCTGGGCGATGGTGGCGGCCAGGATCCCGTCGCGGATGGCCTGGATCTCCTCCGGGTCGCCGTTGTAGCCCGCGGACAGGATGTTCTTGCCCGCCGCCTTGATGGCGTTGGCGGCCCCCACGGCCTCGCGGCCGGAAGCGAAGAACACGCCGGCGATATCGGGAACCGCAGACATCATCTGCTGCATGGTGTCGTAGCCGCCTTCAGCCGTCGGAGGATTCACGACCAGCTCGGAGGCCACCGTGTAGCCCAGCTCCCTGGCCTTTTCCATGAAGCCTTCGCCGCGCTGCCGGGCGTAGTTCCACTGGGGCTGTACGCGCCCGACTCCGACCTTCTTGGAGGCCACGCCCCGCTGCTTGAGCAGCTTGTCGATGTACTCCATGGCCATGGCCCCGCCCTGGCGGTTGTTCGAGATCAGCAGGGCGTTGACAGGACCGCTCTTGCCGATGTCCGCGCACACCACCGGGATGCCGGCGTTGCGGGCGTTCTGTACCGCCGGACCCATGGCTCCCGGATCCACGGGGGTAACCACGATCCCGGTCACCTTCTGCCCCACCAGAGTGTTGATGTCCTGGACCATCTTGGTCGGATCGGAGTTCTCGTCGAGCATGACATACTTGTAGCCCAGATCCTTGCAGGCATCCCGCACGCCCTTCTCCACGGCTTGGAAAAAAGTATACTCCATGGTCCACAGGGAGAAGCCGACGGTGACCTCCATGGTCTCCGACTCAGCGCCGCCGGCGGCGAACAGCAGCCCGGCGGAGAGAAGCCCCAGCACCAGAACGATTCCCAACAGTTTCTTCATCGATACCTCCTTGAGCCCGGCTCTACACCGGGACGATCACCCGGGAAACCCCGGGAGCTAGAACTGCATCTGTTTCGAGGGAACTCCGCGCCTCCTCCTTTCCCGCATCCGCCTCAGGCTTCCCTCTGGCCCAGGAGCGAGTACCGAATTTTGTTCAAAGCCACGGCAAAGATCAGCACCAGCCCCGTGGCCACGAACTGCCAGTACGAATCCACCTGCTTCATCCCCAGGCCGTTGCGCAGCGAGGTGATGATCATGGCGCCGAACAGGGCCCCCAGGAGGTTGCCGTTGCCTCCCCCCAGGGCCGTGCCGCCCAGCACCACCACGGTGATCACCTGGAACTCGTAGCCCTGCCCGGTCATGCCGGGATTCACGCTCCCCAGGTTGGAGGCGAGGACCACGGTGGCGATGCCCACGAAGAACCCGACCAGGGTGAACACCGCGATCTTGATGCGGTCCACGTTGATCCCGGACAGCATGGCCGCTGTCTTGTTGGTGCCCACGGCCACCACGTAGCGCCCGAAGGGGGTCTTGCGCAAGCCGTAGACGGCCGAGGCAAAGCAGGCTGCCATCAGGATGATCACGAAGGGCACCCCCAGGATGTTGCCATTGGCGATGAAGTGCCAGAAGGTGCTCTCGATGTACACGGGGGTGTTGTTGGTGTAGATGTAGGCCAGGGCGCGGTACACGTACATCATCCCCAGTGTGGTGATGAAGGCCGGGATGCGGAGCTTGGTCACGAAGACCCCGTTGACGAAGCCCAGGAAGGCCGAGATCGCGATGGTGGCCAGCACTCCCCCGACCCCGCCGATCACGGGCACGAACGAGGCCCCCAGCACCCCCGCCAGGGCCGACATGGAGCCCACCGAGATGTCGAAGTCCCCGCTCATGATGCAGAAGGCCATGCCGATGGCCCCGATGCCCACGATGGCCGAGAACTTCACGTTCATCACGAGATTGAAGACCGAGGCGAAGGCCGGAGCAATAATGGCGAACACAACGACCATGACCACGAGCAGCACCGGCAGCCCGAAGCTCTCCCACTGGGCCGCGAACCACACCCCCGCGCTGCGCTTCTGACTCTCTCTCATGCCCGCCTCCTTCAGACCTTGATGCCCCGGGCCTTGGCCGCCGCCAGGTAGCGGACCCTCAAGCCCTCGATGAACAGGGCCAGCAGCAGCACCAGCCCCACGGAGAGCATCTGGTAGAAGATCTGGACGTTGATCAGGTTCAGGCCGTAGTAGATCATGGAGATGAAGATCGCCGCCAGCATGGTCCCCCACAAGTTGCCCCGCCCTCCGGCCAAGCTGGTGCCTCCCAGGATCGTCACCGTGATGGCCACCAGCACGAAGCCCGGGGACATGGAGGGGCTGCCGATCAGGGCCTGGGAGGTCCGGATCACGCTGGCCACCCCGGAGGTGAAGGCCACCAGGGTGTAGACCAGGATCTTGACCCCGTCCACCTTGACCCCCGAGATCCGGGCGGCGTTCTCGTTGGAGCCCACCGCGCTGATGTGCCGGCCGAAGGGGGTGTGGTACAGGATCAGGTAGA
>JAFGFV010000295.1 GCA_016930895.1 Spirochaetales bacterium
CGGCTCGGGCTCCTCCGCGGGCTGTGCTTGGGCGACGGGGGGTTGTTCGACCGGGGCCGCGCTGACCTCGGTGACCTCCTCCGGCGCTGCCGCCTCCGGTTCCAGGGCCTCTATCGCCGCCGCCGGGTTGACGTCCGGGTCCGGGCTCAGGGCCGGCTCCTCCCCGGGCATCGGCCCGCCGGGCGTTGGGGAGGCGACCACGCGGGCGGACACCGGAAGGACCTCGGCCTCCGAAACCCCAAGGCGCTGCGCAGCCTCTTCGGACAGGAGGATGAAGATGTTTTCCGTGCCCTCGATGCGCTGGATCACGGTCACCCGGACGACGGCGTCGGTGGCCGGATTGCGCACCTCCACAAGGCTGTTGGTGGGAAATGAGTTCGACGCTGCAAACAGCCCCGGTTCGGCGAAGGTCCCGCGGCGAACCACCGCGGCGTTGCCCTCCCAGGCATCCTGCGTGTACCCGGTTGCGGCGGCAAGCAGGAGCAGCGCGAGGGCCGTGCCGAAGCAGCGCAAGGCGGGCCGGTGAAACGGGCGCGGGGCAAGCCAGCCGATCAGCCGCCTGGGCTGTGTGCCTTTCTGGTTACGGCGCATGGAAATGTCCCCTCTTCTCTTTCATCGGCGCAATTTTCGGCCCTGATGAATAGTTTACGGCAAGAGTTCAGGGTGCGGAATCCGGGACACGATAGACCGGGCCAGCCTTTCGCCGATGGCGAACAGGAACTGATCGTACGTGAGCTCTCGCTCCTCTTGCGAGCTGGAGCCGGTGAGCTCCCCGCGGGCGGTCAGGCGGGAGGTTTCGGCGTCGAACAGCAGGTACTGTGCCTGCACCGAGACCCGGATGCCTTCCGCCGGGACGGCCCCCGCGCCGAACAGGGCCTCTCTCTCCGCCGGCTGGAGCTCCGCGAAGACCCTGACCGCCGCCAGGTAGGCCCCCCTGCCTTCCCGCGCAAGGCGCAACGGCTCGGCGAACTCGAGGGTGTCCCAGTCCATGCTGGGGCGGTACTGACCGGTTTCGAAGGTGACGTGCCCGAGGTCGAACATGGCCGACATCAGACCCTCCTGGCTGGCCAGCGGGACTTCCAGGGCTTCGCCGTTGCGATACTCCTCGACGAGTACGAGGAGGGTTTCCCCGTGCACCGGCGCCGCCAGCCCAGCCCCCATCAGTGCCAGGGCTGCGAGGCAACGCCACATCTGCTTGAACATCGATTGCCGTCCCTTCCGTCGCCCATTGTATCGGCGGGATCCGGGAAGGGCCATACGGCAATCTTGGCCCGCGGCTGCGTTCGGGACGGGCTCCGGAAGAGAGGATGCGCGGGCGAGAAGATTTGCCTTGAAGGGCCCGCCTTGAAGGGTCCGCGCGGAAATGCTATAACTCTCGCGACAATCATGAGAAGGCAGTACCGAGTCTCGAGTGGGTTGCTCGCGCAGATTCGTTCCGTGCTCGGTCGGCGCCGGGAAGGATGAGCTTTTTCGTCATCCAGGTCGGCACCGGCACCGAAGGCAAATTCGTGCGCGCGGCCCGGCCGCGCCTGCCGGCGGAGACCAGGCTTTGGTGGCTGCGAAGGAACCTGCGCATTCGCAAGCGGGGCCGCTGGCAGGACTCCGACGCCTCGATCTTTCCCGGCTACCTGTTCCTGGAGGCTGGGGGGGTGAGCCCGGAGCTGTTCCGGCTCCTCAGGCAGACCCCGGGATTCCATCGCTTTCTGAAGGACAATCAGAATATCGAACCCCTCGGCGCCAGGGACCTCGAGATTGTCAGGCACTTCCTCTCCTGCGGCGAGGTGCTGCAACGCTCGACCGTGGTCTTCGACGAGCAGAACCGCATCCGGGTCATCTCCGGCCCCCTCAAGGGGCTCGAAGGGCGGATCGTGAGAGTCGACCGGCGCAAGCGCCGGGCCCGGGTCAAGATCGAGCTCTACGAGGATTCCTTTCTGATCGACTTCGGCTACGAGGCCCTGGAGCGTGCCCCCGAAGCCCGATAGCGCTGTAGGCGTCTGTCAGGAAATCCGAACATTGAAGTATGACAGCTAGCCGCCCCGAGAACCGCATCTACATCATCGGTGCCGGCGTTACCGGGGTCACCCTGGCGCGGGAGATTCAGCGCAAGGGGATCTTCGGCCGGGTGGTGGCGTTTCTGGATGACGACCCGGTCAAGATCGGCCGGCGTCTGAACGCGATACCGGTTCTCGGTCCGATCGAAGAGGTCATGGAGCTGCTGAAGGCCACCCCGGCGGACGAAGCCATCATCGCCATCCCGGGGGCCACCCGGGAGCAGCTCAAGCGCATCTTCCGGCTGCTTACCGCGGCCGGCTTCCCTCGCATCCGGATCGTCCCCCGGGTCTCCCAGATCCTCGAGGGGGAAGCGCACCTGATCCAGGCAAGGGAGATCAACCCGGAGGACCTGCTGTCCCGGGAGCCGGTGAAGGTCAGCCTCCGGGAGAGCCTGGCGTATCTGCGGGGCAAACGGGTGCTGGTCACCGGTGCCGGCGGCAGCATCGGGGCGGAGCTCTGCCGCCAGCTGCTCTCCGGTGGTGCCGAGCGGCTGTACCTGTTCGGCCACGGGGAAAACAGCATCTACGAGATCGACCGGGAGCTGCGCCTGCTGCAGGAGGAAGGGGTCGGAGAGAAGGCCACCCTGGTGCCGATCGTCGGCGAGCTGCAGGACCGCGACTTCGTCCACTACATCCTAGGGCGACTGAATGCCCACGTGGTGTTCCACACGGCGGCCCACAAGCATGTGCCCCTGGTCGAGGCCAACCCGGTGGAGGCGGTCAAGAACAACGTCTTCGGGACCAAGAACATCCTCGACGCCTCCAAGAGCTCGGGGGTCCAGCGTTTCGTGTTGATCTCCACGGACAAGGCGGTGGAGCCGACCAGCGTCTATGGGGCCTCGAAGCTGATTGCCGAAGAGCTGACGCTGCGCCCGAGCAGGGACGGGCAGGTCTTCCTGGTGGTGCGTTTCGGCAATGTCCTGGGCTCCCGGGGCAGCATCCTGCCGTTGTTCCGCAAACAGATCCTGAAGGGCGGCCCCGTGACCCTGACCCACCCTGAGAGCCGCCGCTACTTCATGACCATCCCCGAGGCGACGAGCCTCGTGCTCCAGGCGGCGGGGGTCGGTGAGTCCGGCGGGCTGTACCTTCTGGACATGGGCGAGCCGGTGTCCATCAAGGAGCTGGCTGAGCACATGATTCGCTTCTACGGCTACGAGCCGGACAAGGAGATCCGCTTCCAGTACACCGGCCTGCGCCCGGGGGAGAAGCTCGAGGAGCGCCTGTGGGCGGAGGGCGACAGGCCCGTGCCGACGGCGTACTCCAAGATCCTCAAGCTCGAGCGCCACTATGCCCTGAACGGCCGGCTGGAGCAGGTCATGCGGGATCTGGAGCCGATTTGCTCGTTCGACGCGGCCCGGCCGCAGGCGTACCGCAATCGGCAGGCCCTGCGTGCCACCCTCCAGAGAATCATACCCGCCCTGCATATCCCCGAGAATGAGCCCCCCCACTGAGTCCATCCCGTTCTCCCGGCCCTCGATCGGGCCCGAGGAGGAGGCAGCGGTGCTCGCGGTCCTGCGCAGCGGCTGGCTTACCACCGGGAACGTGTGCGCGGGCTTCGAGAAGGAGTTCGCCCTCCGCGCGGGGGTGCCTCACGCCCTGGCCGTGAGCTCCGCCACGGCGGGATTGCACCTGGCGCTGGAAGCCGTCGGGGTCCGGCGCGGGACCCGGGTGGCCCTGAGCCCCTATACCTTCGCCGCTTCGGCGGAGGTGGTCCGCTACCTCGGGGCGGACCCGCTGTTCGTGGACATCGAAGAGGACACTTTGAATCTGTCCCCACAGCGGCTGGAGGCGGCGCTGCGGCGGCACCGGCGGGTGGCCGCGGTCATGCCCGTGCACATTGCGGGACTGCCTTGCCGGATGGAAGCGATCCTGGAGCGGACGGGGGCGCGGGGGATCCCCGTGGTGGAGGATGCGGCCCACACCCTGCCTTGGCTGACG
>JAFGFV010000043.1 GCA_016930895.1 Spirochaetales bacterium
GAGGGCTTCCTTGACTTTTGCCGGGGGGTGCTTTACCGTGTCCGCGGTGCCTGCTCAGCCTGCACCGCAGTGGAGGCCTTGACTCTCAGGACACCAGGCTCGTCGAAGAGGAGGTTCCGATGGCCGATCTCTCTGTGACCTACATGGGCTTGAAGCTCGCCAATCCCCTGATCGTATCCAGCTCCAGCCTCACCAACACGGTCGCCAAGGTCAAGCGCTGCGAAGATTCCGGGGCCGGAGCCGTGGTCCTCAAGAGCCTGTTCGAGGAGCAGATCGAGGCCCAAACCGAGGAGATCGAGGACGAGTCCTGGCCGTACCCGCACCCGGAGGCGTTCGACTACGTGCGCCAGATGGGCATGCGCATAGGCCAGGATGATTACCTCAAGCTCATTTCTGACGCCAAAAAAGCCGTGTCCATCCCGGTGATCGCCAGCCTGAACTGCATCACGCCGAAGTGGTGGGGCAACTACGCCGGCGAGATCGCCCGCGCCGGCGCGGACGCCATCGAGCTCAACATCGCCATCCTGCCCACAGACCGGGAGCGGAGCGCCGAGGAGGTCGAGCGGACCTACAAGGGGATCATCGAGGGGATCCGCCGGCGCGTGGAGATCCCCGTGGCCGCCAAGATCGGCCCGTACTTCACCGCCCTGCCGAAGTTCGCCCGCCAGCTGGCCGAGGCCGGCGCCGCCGCGCTGGTGCTGTTCAACCGCTTCTACCAGTTGGACATCGACATCGACTCGCTCGCCCTGGTCCCGGGCTATCATCTGAGCTCTCCGGACGAGATCTACCTGCCGCTGCGATGGATCGCCATTCTGTCCGGGCAGATAGGCTGCGACATCGCCGCCTCCACCGGCGTGCATGACGGAAGCGGAGTGATCAAGCAGCTGCTGGCCGGGGCCAAGGCCGTGCAGGTCTGCTCCAACCTGTACCAGAAGGGCATGGGTCGAATCCGGAAGATGCTCGGCGAGCTGACCGCCTGGATGGAGCAACACGGGTACGCGAAGGTATCGGAGTTCAACGGCAAGATGTCGATGGAGTCGAGCGACAAGCCCGAGTACTACGAGCGACTGCAGTACATCAAGGTCTTCGTCGGCCTCGAGTAGGGGCGACCTGCGGGGCCCCGATGACCCGGCGCTCGAGGAGCGGACTGATCCGGGTCACGATCTCGTAGTTGATCGTCCCGGCCCATTCCGCGAGTTTCTCCGCGCTGATGCGCTCTTCGCCATCGGAGCCCAGAAGGACGACCTCCTCCTCGAGCGCGGCCCGCGGGATGTCGGTCAGATCCACCATGGTCAGGTTCATGCAGATCCGGCCGATCACCGGCGCGCGGCGTCCCTGCACCAGCACGTGGGCGGTGTTGCCCAGGGCGCGGTCGTACCCGTCCGCGTACCCGACCGGAAGCACCCCGAGACGGGTCGTGCGGGTGGTACGGTAGGTGCACCCGTAGCCCACGTAGCTGCCTTCGGGCAGGGTCTTGATCTGGGCGATCCGGGTCTTCCAGCTCAACACCGGCCGCAGCTGCGGGACCGGGCGTCTCCCGGTCACCCTCGACAGGAAGGTCTCCCGGGAGGGCCACAGCCCGTACAGGCCGATCCCCACCCGCACCATGTCGAAATGGGTCTCCGGAAGCAGGATCGCGGCAGCCGTGGAAGCGGTGTGGCTCAGCGGAAGCCGGCCGCGGCCCCGCCGCAGCGTCGCCACGACACGCTGGAAGCGCTCGAGCTGTCCCTGGGCGTAGCCGTGGTTCAGGGTGTCCTCCACGTTGGCGAAATGCGTGGAAACCCCGGCCAGCTCGACCCCGGGGATGTCATCCAGCCGGGCCAGAAAGTCCCCGACGTCCTCGGGAAGGACTCCCTGCCGGCCCGTTCCGGTTTCGACCTTCAGGTGCACCTGCAGCCGCTCCGAGGAACCCGATGCCCGACCCATCTCCTGGAGGGCCGCCAAGCTCTCCCGGTTGTAAAGAGTCAGATCCAGGCCTAGGGACGCGGCCTCGCCCAGACGCCCCAGGGGCACGTGGCCCAGCACGAGGATCCGCCGCCGCTCGCCCAGGCTCCTCAGCTCCGCCCCCTCTTCCAGGGAGTTGACGGCCAGCCAGTCGGCCGACGGGACCAGGCGCGCGATCTCCCTGACGCCGTGCCCGTAGGCGTTGGCCTTGACCACGGCACAGACCCTGGTCCCGCGCCTCAGACCCTTGCGCAGCTCCCGGAGATTGTGATCCGGCGCCGCTCCATCCAACTCCACCCAGACCAGCGAGCTCATCGCTGCCAGCATACACGCTCGCAGTGGGCTCGACAACCGGCGGCAGGCAGCTGTACCTCCCGGGCTGTCTCCGATATGATGAATGGCGGGAGCGGCAGGAGCGGCGGGAGCGCCGCCGCCGGTGGACCGGCTGCCTGGTCGACCCGCTGCATCGAGTAAGGAAGAGCATGAACGAGGACCTGCAGTCCATCTGGTACGACGAACAAGGGGACGGGGTGCGCATCATCGATCAGCGTCGCCTGCCCTTCAGCCTGGAGATCGAGGAGATCCGGAGCGTCGCAGCCATGTGCGAGGCGATCCGCGACATGCATCTGAGGGGGGCCCCGCTCATCGGCGTGGCCGCCGCCTACGGGATGTACCTCGCCTGCCGGGATGCCGGTGGCGCCGAAGGGCCCCTCCGCGATGCGGCCACCAGCCTGGCGGGCACCCGCCCGACCGCGGTGAACCTGAGCTGGGCGCTCGGCCGCCAGCTCGAGGGCCTCCTGGCCGTCCCGGACCCCTCGGAGCGCCCCCGCCGGGCCTTGGCCGCAGCCAGGGAGATCGAGGCCGAGGACATCGAGCGCTGCCGGCGGATCGGGGAGCACGGCCTGGAGCTGATCCGCAGCCTCCATCGGGAACGGCAGCGCCGGATCAACATCCTGACCCATTGCAACGCGGGCTGGCTGGCCTGCGTGCGCTACGGCACGGCCACCGCCCCGATGTACGTCGCCCACGAAGCCGGGATTCCCCTGCACGTCTGGGTCGACGAGACCCGTCCGCGCAACCAGGGGGCCCGGCTCACCGCCTGGGAGCTGGGCAGGGCGGGCATTGACCACACCGTGATCGCCGACAACGTCGGCGGCCACCTGATGCAGCACGGCATGGTGGACCTGGTCATCGTCGGCTCCGACCGCACGACCCGCAGCGGGGATGTGGCCAACAAGATCGGCACCTACCTGAAGGCCCTGGCCGCCCGGGACAACGGGGTACCCTTCTACGTGGCCCTGCCCTCTTCCACGATCGACCGGAGCATCGCGGACGGGGTGGCGGAGATCCCGATCGAGGAGCGGGACCCGGAGGAGGTTCGCTACGTGGAGGGCTGGCTCACGGAGGACCGGCGGGAGGCCCGGGTGCTCGTCCCGCCCGAGACCAGCCCGGCGGCCAACTACGCCTTCGACGTGACTCCTTCCCGGCTGGTTAGCGGCCTGATCACCGAGCGGGGGATCTGCGCCGCCACGGAGGAAGGGATTCGCTCGCTGTTTCCGCGATCCGGTTCGCAATCCTGAGAGCCGATGTGCCGGGCCGGTCGGCATGATGCCTGAGCGCAAGGATCCCTGGTTCCTGACGCTGATCAACGAGATCCTGCTCCTCCGGTACCGCCTCCAGGTGATCGGCGCCCGACACCTCCCGGCCGGCTGCGCGGTCATCGCGTGCAACCACCTCCTGCACAC
>JAFGFV010000296.1 GCA_016930895.1 Spirochaetales bacterium
GAAGTGGACATCGTGGTCATCGCGGCCTGCGGCGAGCGCGCTGGAGAGGTCGTGGAGACCCTCCGGGAGTTCCCGGAGCTCATCGACCCGCGCACCGGTCGCTCGCTCATGGAGCGCACGGTCATCATCTGCAACACCAGCTCCATGCCGGTGGCCGCGCGGGAGGCTTCGGTCTACACCGCGGTCACCATCGCCGAGTACTACCGGCAGATGGGGCTGAACGTCCTGCTCCTGGCCGATTCGACCTCCCGCTGGGCCCAGGCCATGCGCGAGATGTCCGGCCGGCTGGAGGAGATCCCGGGGGAGGAGGCCTTCCCGGCCTACCTGGAGTCGGTCATCGCCAGCTTCTACGAGCGGGCAGGAATCGTTCGCCTCAAGGACAAGACGATCGGCTCGGTGACCATAGGCGGGACCGTCAGCCCTGCGGGGGGCAACTTCGAGGAGCCGGTGACCCAGTCGACCCTCAAGGTCGTGGGGGCCTTCCACGGCCTCTCCCGGGAGCGCTCGGATGCCCGCAAGTATCCGGCCATCCATCCGCTGGACAGCTGGAGTAAATACGCCGGGGCGGTAGATGTCAAGAAGGTGGAGTTCGGGCGCCAGATGCTCTTCCGGGGCAACGAGGTCGGCCAGATGATGAAGGTCGTGGGGGAGGAGGGGACCAGCCTGGACGACTACATGGTCTACCTGAAATCGGAGTTCCTGGACGCGGTGTACCTCCAGCAGGATAGCTTTGACCCGGTGGACGCGGCAGTGAGCGTCGAGCGGCAGAAGTACGTGTTCGACACCCTGCTGTCCATCGTTTCCGCCGATCTCCAGCTGCCGGACAAGGACTCCGCCCGCTCCTATTTCTACCAGCTGCGGCAGAAGTTCCTGGACTGGAACGGCTCGGCCTGGGATTCGAACGAGTTCAAGAGCATCGAGCGGGAGATCCGGGACATGGTGGAGCGGAAAAAGGCCGCGCAGGGCGAAGGGTCGCCGGGGGAAGCATCCGGGAGCGACGCCGACCGGAACCAGTGAGCGGTTAGGGGAAGGGGAAATGCGCAAGGTATACAGCAAGATCGACGAGATCGCAGGGAACGTCATCACCGTGACCGCCACGGAGGTGCGCTACGGGGAGCTGGCCGCGGTCCGATCGGCCCACGGGGAGTCCCTCGCGGAAGTCATCCGGCTCTACGAGGACAAGGTGGTCCTGCAGGTGTATTCCGGCTGCCGCGGCGTTTCCACCGGCGACGAGGTGCGCTTTCTCGGCCATCCCATGCAGGTCTCGTTTTCCGACGACCTGATGGGCCGCATCTTCGACGGGGGCGGTCAGCCCCGGGACAAGGGCCCCGCCCTCACGGAGAATCTCATCGACATCGGCGGTCCGGCAGTCAACCCGGCCAAGAGGATCATCCCCCGCAACATGATCCGCACCGGGATCCCGATGATCGACGTGTTCAACTCTCTAGTGGAATCCCAGAAGCTCCCGGTGTTCTCGGTCTCGGGGGAGCCGTACAACCCCCTGCTGGCTCGCATCGCCATGCAGGCCGAGGTCGATCTGATCATTCTCGGCGGCATTGGGCTCAAGTACGACGACTACCTCTACTTCCGGGATGCCCTGGAGGAGGGCGGGGCCATGAGCCGCGCCATCTTCTTCGTGCACACTGCGGCCGACCCGATCGTCGAGGCCCTCCTTGTGCCGGATATCGCCTTGGCGGTGGCCGAGCGCTTTGCCCTCAAGGGGCGCCGGGTGCTGGTGCTGCTCACCGATATGACCAACTTCTCGGACGCCCTCAAGGAGATCTCCATCACCATGGAGAAGGTGCCCTCCAATCGCGGGTACCCCGGAGACCTGTACAGCCAGCTCGCCGCCCGGTACGAGAAGGCGGTGGACTTCGAGGGGGAAGGCTCCATCACGATCCTGGCGGTCACGACCATGCCCGGCGACGACGTGACCCACCCGATCCCGGACAACACAGGGTACATCACCGAGGGGCAATTCTACCTGCGCAACGGGCGCATCGAGCCCTTCGGCTCCCTCTCCCGGCTCAAGCAGCTGGTCAACAAGGACACCCGGGAGGACCACCGGCCCCTCATGGACGGGATGATCAAGCTGTACGCGGCCTTCCTGGAGTCGGTGGAAAAGAAGGCCATGGGCTTCCGAATGACCGACTGGGACAACAAGCTTCTGAAGTATGGGGACATCTTCGAACGGGAGATGATGGACCTGTCGGTCAACGTCCCTTTGGAACGCGCCCTGGACAAGGGCTGGGAGATCCTGGCCGAGTGCTTCTCTCCCGAGGAGACCGGGCTCAGAACGGAGCTGATCGGCAAGTTCTGGCCCAAGGAGCGCGTGGCATAGCAC
The DNA here is from genome assembly GCA_016930895.1 of Spirochaetales bacterium. The sequence goes on from JAFGFV010000296.1 coordinate 2,345, forward strand.
ATGGCCAAGATCAAGCTGACCAAGAACGAGCTCAAACGGCAGAAGGATGCCCTCAAGCGCTTCCTCCGCTATCTCCCGACCCTCGTTCTGAAAAAGCAGCAGCTGCAGATGGAGATCCGCAAGGTGGAAGCCCAGCAGGCGGACAGGCGCAGGGCCAGGGACCAGGCCTATCGGGCGCTCGAGCAGTGGATCGCCCTGTTCGGGGAGGACGTCGGCTTGCCTGAGATCATACGGGTCGAGCGCCTGCGCCTGGAGGCGGGCAACATCGCCGGGGTGGACATCCCTGTGTTTCACGA
>JAFGFV010000297.1 GCA_016930895.1 Spirochaetales bacterium
CCTCGTACTTCTTGGGCGGGTTCTCGGCGTACTGCACGCTCCCGTCCGGGCGCCAGCGGAACCACTCCGGGTGCTCCCGCACGTAGGGGTGGTCGGGCGAGCACTGGAAGGCGATGTCCATGGCCAGCTCCAGGCCGTGGTCGCCGCACGCCCGCCGGAAGGCCTCGAAATCCTCCAGGCTGCCCAGCTCCGGGTGGATCGCCTTGTGCCCGCCCTCCGCGGAGCCGATGGCCCAGGGGCTGCCTGGATCCCCGGCCTCGGCCCGGGCTTCGTTGTTGCGCCCCTTGCGGCTCGCCCGCCCGATCGGGTGGACCGGGGGCAGGTACACGACCTGGAAGCCGAGCTCCGCGATGTCCGGCAGGAGCCGGGCCGCGTCCGCCAGGGTCCCGTGGCGCCCCTGGACCCCGGCGGTGGAGCGGGGAAACAGCTCGTACCAGGCCCCGAACAGGGCCCGCGGGCGTTCCACCCGCACCTCCAGCTCCTTCTCGTAGCGAAAGGCCAGGGCACGTCCGCCCGGGACGGGGCCGGGGACCCCGCGCGCCCCCCGCGCACCCGCCGCCGGCGCGGCGGCCCCACGCGCAGCCGCGCGCCGGACCAGCTCCGCCGTCTGAGGGGCCAGGGCCTCGGGAGGGGCCGCCCCGGGCTCCACGGGGTTCTCCAGGGCCCGCGCCAGAGCGCCCAGGCGCCGGGCCGCCTCGGCCGGCGCCCCGGGCAGGGCCGCCTTGAGCAGCTCGGCCCCGATCATGAGCTCCACGCTCACGTCCTGCCCGGCGGCCAGGCGCTTGCGCAGGTCCCGCTGCCAGGTGCTGAAGGGCTCCAGCCAACCCTCCACGGTGTAGCGGTACACCCCCAGCTCCTCGACCTCGAACGCGCCTTCCCAGCGGTCGTTGCCCAGGTGCCGCATGGGCAGCTCCCGCCAGGCGCCATCGGAGGGCGCCTGGACCAGGAGCGCGGCCGCGGTCTCCTCGTGGCCGTCCGCGAACACGTCCGCCCGGACCCTCACCCTCTCCCCGATCACGCGGCGGATCGGAAAGCGCCCGCAGTCGACCTGAGGCTGCACGTTCTCGACCGCGATCCGCCGCCTGCCGTCCAGGCCTTCGAGCCGGTGATCTCGCGCGCCGGTGTTCTCAGGCATGGCCTTGGCCACCCGTGCCGCCGGAGGCCCTGGCCCCCTTGCGGCTTCCGGCCGGGGCGCGCCTGCGAGGCGACGCCGCGGCGCTCAGGAGCTTTTCCACCTGGTAGCCGGATTTCTCCTGCGCCTCGCGCAGCTGCGCGAACAGGGCCAGGCACTCGCCCACGCCCTCCCGGGCCTGCGGCCTCTCCGCGGCGGCCGTCAGGGACTGGATCGCACCGACGGCGAGCAGTGCCCGCAGCAGCTCCTCGAAGCTCTCCCTGTTGAACCAGAGAATGCCGTCGTGGCGGTGCACCTGCAGGAACTCCTGCACCTCCAGGTCTCCCAGCAGGCGCTCCAGGACCCGATACGCCTCGGCGGGCTCTGCCTCGCCCACGGCGAACCAGCGCTGGTGCACCGTCAGGATCTTGAGCAGCGCGACGGCGCGCCAGGCGCGTCCCGGCTCCAGGCCCAGCTCCTGGAGGGTCCCCGCGATCAGCTTGCCCAGCAACAGCTCGTCGATCCAGCTGCGGCTGCGCTGCGCCGAGTCGGGGGCGTCGATACCGTGGGCGACCTCCCCGGGCGCCGGCGGGACCGCGGTTCCCAGGGCATGCACAAACACCCAGGCGAGCAGGGTCGCCCACCCGTACGGTTCGTCCGCCAGGAGGGCCTCCAGCTCCCGGGCCAAGGTCGCGCGCTGCCTGGGCGGCAGCTCCGTGCCGGCGGGAGAGTCCTGCAGGCCCGTGAGGCGCAGCCAGGCTTCGAGCCTGGTCTGGATGGCGGCCGCGGTCCTCTCCAGGGTGCGTTCCCCGTCTGGGCCCGGCGCGCCGCCGCCGTGGTCCCAGAGGCGGTCCAGGAGCGCCCGCAGGTGCTGCCCGGTCTGGTCGAGAAGCGCCGTGCCGCTCTCCGCCCTGCCGCTCTCCAGGCCGGCCCTCCGCAGCCGTCTGAAGCGCTCGGTGGCCATGAGCTCCTTGGCCGGAGCGCGCAGGGGCTGCAGCACCACCTCGCGCAGGGCCTCGACCACGCTCGGAACGCCCCGGCCGTTCAGGTAGTCCGCCAGGGTGGCGTACGGCGTCTCGGGGCTGTCGGTGACTTCGCGGAAGTCGAGGAAGACGTGCAGCTGGTAGGCCCCCAGCTCCACGTAGAGGCCCTGGTCGCGGAGACTTGCGCTCCTGCGCAGGTACTCGAGCCCGCTGACCGCGTCCCGGAACAGGCAAAACCGCCCGGGATCCGGGGAGAGGCCCAGCCCCTCCCCGAGGGAGCGCTGCACCAGCGCGCGCTCCTCGCCCCGGCCGGTGCGCGCCGAGACTGCGCTGGAGGTGCGGACCCAGCCGCGGGTGTCGGCGTAGCGGTTGTGGTAGACCACCAGCGCGGCTTCGCCGGAACCCGCGGCCTGTCCCCCCGCGGCCGAGCCCTCCCATCCCGGGCCGCCGATGCGGTTCGAGTAGGCAAACACGTCCTCGTTGACCCCGCCCTCCGGGGTGAACAGGTCGTACAGCAGGAAGTTCTCCACCTCGGCGAACAGGTAGCGCCGGTGCAGGAGCGGGAAGACCTGGTGGGCGTGCCGGCGCACGAGATCCTGGTCCGGGCGCTCGTCCCAGTAGGCCCTGCGGAACTCCATGCCGTACTTCTCGGTGTACCCTTCGACCTGCCCGTGGCCGAACATGGGCAGCCCCGGCAGGGTGATCATCATGGTGCACACGCCGAAGTACTTGTCCCCCTTGCCGAACTGGGCCACGGCGGTCTCTTCGTCGGGGTTGTTCATGAAGTTGACGAAGCGCTTGAGGATCTCGGGGTTGAACTCGAGGGTGTTCTTGATCACGCTGCGGTACTCGGCGTTCCTCTCGGCCTTGAGCATGTTCATGAAGGCGCTGTTGTACACCCGGTGCATGCCGAGGGTTCGGACAAAGTACCCTTCCAGCAGCCAGAAGGCTTCGGCCAGGAGCAGGGTGTCCGGCACCTCCCGGGCGACCCGGTCCACCACCTCGCGCCAGAACTCGTTCGGCATGGCCCGCTCGAACTCCGATCGGGGCAGCCCGTGGTCCGCCCGGGAGGGGATGTCCCCGCCGGTGCCCGGTTCCGGGTACCAGAGGCGCTGGTAGTGCTTGCGGGTCAGGGTCATGGCCGCGTCGAAGCGGATCACCGGGAAGCTGCGGGCCACGTGCAGGATCGTCTGGATCACCGCCTCGCGCACCTCGGGGTTGAGGAAATCCAGCTGGGCCGTGTCATTCCAGGGCATGCTGGTGCCGTCGTTGCCGTGGTACAGGTACCGCTCCCGCCCCGAGCCGTGATCTACCCGCTTGAACACCACGGCGGCGTCGCTGCGAGAGTAGTAGTGGTCCTCCAGGTGGATGCCGACCCCCTCCTTCCAGGAAAGGTCCGGGCCTCCGAAGCTGTACGAGGGGAAGGGGCTATAGTCCAGACCCACGAACCAGTCCGGGTGCTCCATGACCCAGTGGGAGTCGATGCCCATGTGGTTGGGGAC
>JAFGFV010000298.1 GCA_016930895.1 Spirochaetales bacterium
ATCCACATATTGCCGGCAGAAGGAGCCCGCCATGCCGAAGCTCACGTACCTCGGACATTCCGCCTTCCTCGTGGAGGGCAGCAGGGGAAACGTGGTCATCGACCCCTTTCTCAGCGGCAACCCCCTGGCCAGCGCCAGGCCGGAAGACATCCAGGTCGACTGCGTGCTGGTCAGCCACGGCCACGGCGACCACCTGGGCGACGCCCTGCAGATCGCCGAGGCCTGCGACGCCCTCATCGTGGCCCCCAACGAGCTGGCCGTCTACTGCGCCGGCAAGGGGGCGAAGACCCATGGCATGCACCTGGGCGGCGCCTTCGCCTTTCCCTTCGGCCGGGTCAAGCTGACCATCGCCCATCACGGCTCCATGGCCCCGGACGGCACCTACACCGGCAATCCCTGTGGATTCCTCCTGACCATGGACGGCAAGACCCTGTACCATCCCGGCGACACCGGGCTGTTCTACGACATGAAGCTGATCGGCGAGATGAACCGAATCGACGTCGCCGTCCTGCCCATCGGGGACAACTACACCATGGGCATCGAGGACGCGGTCAAGGCCGCGGAGTTCCTGCAGGCCGGGGTCGTGATCCCCATGCACTACAAGACCTTCCCGGTGATCGACGTGGAGCCCAAGGAGTTTGTCTCCAAGATCACCGCAAAGGGCATGAAGGCCCGCCTCTTGCCCATCGGGGAATCCCTCGAGTACTGAGCGGCCCCCACACGACCTTGCCCATGCTGCTGCTGACCCGCCCTTTCCCCGATTGTGGGGGTCCGGAGGCCCGAGCAGCGGGCTACTGTCCGGAGTAGCGCAAGACCGCCTCGATGAACAGCCGGGTCAGCTCCGGCGTCCCGTCCGGTCGGCCCTTCTCTCTTGCCTTGTGCGGACACGTGCCCGAAGTAATCACCAGCCCGTCCTGGACCACCCCGGTCCCACCGCAGGTGCCCTCCGGAAACGTAGAGTACTCATAGGCGTAGGCTCTGCCTTCCAGCAGGCCCGCCCGAGCCAGGGTGAACACCGAGCCGTACTGGGCCGCCACCGGCTTGCCCTGGGCCACGGCCTCCTTCACCATCTCGACGGCCCGCTTTTCGATCACCCCGGGGGCACCTGCGGCCATGCAGGGCAGCAGAAACCCGGCGTAGCGCGAGACCTCGACGTCCTCGAGGAGCAGATCGGACTCCAGGACGGCAGAAGCGGACTTGATCGGGGTCCCGAAGGGGGTGGCGACCACGACCCGCAGCCCGGCTTCCTCCAGCATGCCCATCATCACCCCGACTTCCTTCGTGAGCATGAGCTCGGCATCCGCGGACCCGGGCCTCACGTACAGGAGGACTGTCGTTGCGGATCTCGGTCCACTCAGGCAACCAGAGAGCTGGATGGCCGCGACCGCGGCGAGCACGCAGAGCAACTTGAGAATCGGTCGTTTGATCTGCTGGCTCCTACTTCGGCGCAACGTTGGAGTTGAAGCAGTCGCGGTAAAGCCGCCAGGAACCATCTGCCTGTCGCCGGAAAAGGGTGAGGAATTTCCCGTCGATGGTCACCGTCTTGTTGTTGACCGTCCTCTCCGAGGTGTAGGTGCCGCGGGAGAAGGCGAAGTCCCCCATGATAGTGGTCTCCTCGGCTTTGATGTTCATCGTGTGGATCTTCATCATGGCCCACGCCTTCGGCACCACCTCGTCGAGCACCTTCTTGGGCCGCGCCGGCACGTCCGGCGGCATCTGGATGCCGCTGTCGTCCCAGAGGGAGAGCCAGAGGGCGGCGTCTCCGCTTGTCGCAGCTGCGGAGTAGCTCCTCCAAATCTCCTGGATCGCCGCCACGTCGGACTCCTCGCCCGCCTTACCCATGCCCGCGCAGCCCGACACGACCATCAGCGCGCCCGCGAGCAGCCCCAACACCACGCGAACTCCCGTCTTCGCCATGCCTTCCTCCTTGCGTCGATCCTGCCGTGCGCAGGAATCGACCTCAGCCTACCTCGAATGGCGTTTCGCAAACGTTTCAAGAAGCGCTTCAACTTTCGCCGGGTGCTTCAGTTTCGGGGCAAACTGGCGTAGAATTGATGCAGAGCGCGGCGTCTGGCTGCCGCTGCGCGGCCTCGGGTTGCCTCGGCGCAGCCGAGCTCTTCAGGCGGAGGAGCGAAGGACGAGCGTGTGTATAGGCTGAAACTACACCTGCTGGGTCCTCCTCGGGTAGAGCTCGAGGGTTCCGTTCTCCGCTTCCCCCGGCGCAAAGTGTTGGCCCTCCTGGCCTATCTGGCCGTGACCGGGAGGGCCCATAGCCGCGACGCTCTCGCCGAGCTCCTGCACCCCGGGCGTGACCGATCCCACGCCCGGGCCGACCTTCGGCAGACGATCTCGCACCTCCGCACTGCCCTCGATGGCGATTGGCTGAGCACCGAGGGGGACTCCGTGGTATTCGAGCCCGGCTCGCAGCGATGGCTCGACGTCGACGCCTTCCGCCGGCTCGTGCGGCAGGCCGGCAAGTGCAGCCAGGACGCGGCGCCGCTGCGTAGCGCGGCGGGACTCTATCGGGGGGAATTCCTATCGGGATTCTACCTGAAGGACAGCCCTGCCTTCGAGGATTGGCAGCTGTTCCAGGCCGAGGACCTCAGGCTGGAGCAGGCGGCGGTGATAGAGCGTCTCGTGGAGCACTATCAGCTTGCCGGAGAGCCCAGGCAGGCTCTGGCCTACTGCCGCAGCTGGCTGGAGATGGACCCCTTGGAGGAGGCAGTCCACCGCCGGCTCATGATCCTGTATGCCGCATGCGGACAGCGGACCGCGGCCCTGCGGCAGTACTCTCGTTGCCGGACAATCCTCGCGCAGGAGCTCGGGGAAGCCCCGGAAGCAGAAACTGACGCGCTGTACGAGAACATCCGCCGGCACCGCATTCGCTCCCACGGATCGGAGCACCCCTGGACCACAGTCACCCCAGGGCCTGCGCCAGGAGACCCGCTGCCCGACGGAGTGCCGGCCGCCTTGCCGGCATCCGATGCAGCCGCCGGCGGTCCGGCAAGCCAGGCGCCGGGGCTGGTGGGGCGCGAGGCGGAGATCGCGGCGGTTTGTGGGCTCCTGCTACGTCCAGAGGGGCATGTCATCACACTGACGGGCCCCGGCGGCACGGGCAAGACCTGGCTGGCGCTTCAGGTGGCTGCTCAGTTGCGCGGCAGGTTCGCGGACGGAGTTCCTTTCGTCGATCTAGCGGCGGTGCGGGATCCTGACGCCGTGGTGCCGGCCATCGCCTCGGCCCTGGAGCTGCGCGAGCCTGCGGGGCACGTTCAGTCTCTGGCGGAAGTCGTTGGCGTCTTTCTGAAGAGCCGCCGCACCCTCCTGGTGCTGGACAACTTCGAACAGGTCAAGTCGGCGGCGCGGCAGATTGCTGAGATCGTCGGCGCCCCCGGCCGATGCAGGGTACTCGTTACCAGCCGAGAGTCCGTAGACTTCCCGCAGGGTAGGGAGTTTGCTGTGCCTTCGCTGAGCCTCCCTGATCCGGAGAACGGCTACACGGTGCAGGACGTCGCGCGCTCGGAAGCCGCTCGCCTGTTTGCTTTGAGGGCTGCCGCAGTCCAGCCCGGTTTTTCACTGAGCGAAGAGAATGCTCCGGCCGTGGCGGAGATCTGCCGAAGGCTGGACGGCCTGCCTCTGGCCATCGAGCTGGCTGCCTCCCGCCTGCGCGTCCTTACCCTCGGAGACCTGCTGTCCCGGCTCACCGACCGGCTTCAGCTCCTGAGACAGGAATCGGGGGCTCTGCCTGCACGCCGGTGCAGCCTGAGCGCTACCCTCGACTGGAGCTACGAGCTGTTGAGCCCGGATGAGAAGCGGCTGTTTGTCCGTCTGGCAGTGTTCAGCAGCAGCTTTTCGGTTCAGGCCGCTGAGCAAGTGTGTGGAGAGTCCGCCGCTGAGCAGAGAGCCGACATTCTGCAGCTGCTGGCTTCGCTGGTGGACAAGAACCTGCTGGTGCGGGAGATGGTCGACGACCGAGCCCGATTGCGGATGCTCGAGACCGTACACGAGTACAGCCAGAAGCTCTTCGAGGAAAGCGGAGAAGCGGATCTCGTCCGGGAGCGCCACGCCGGCTACTTCCTGGATTTCGCCGAACAGGCAGCGGCGAGGCTGCGCGGCCCGGAACAGATGACCTGGCTGGAAAGACTCGACCGAGACACGAGCAACCTGCACGCGGGGATGTCCTGGTTCCTCGCCCGGGACAGAATTGCCGAGGGGCTGCGGCTTGGTGTTGCCCTGCGTTGGTTCTGGTATCGCTTCGGACACTTCAGCTACGGAAGGAAACACATGGAACTGGCGCTCGCCGCCGCACCGGAAGCCACGGTGCTGCGGGAGCGTGCGTTGCACGCCCTGGGCTGGCTGGAGTTCGTGCAGGGCAACTGGTCGCGCGCGTGCGCTCTGTACCGAGATGGCCTGCAGCTGGCCCGGCGACTCGAGGACCGGGAGGGAGAGTGCCTGCTCCTGTCCCATCTCGGTGTGGCCGAACGTTGGGTCGGCCGATGGGATTCGGGAACGGCGCATGTAGAGCAGGCGGTGCGCCTTGCCAGGCGGCTGGGCGATCCGGAGCTCCTGGGAATCGCCCTGATCTGGGCTTACGGAACCACTGGAGGACGATTTGGGGGCCGAGCTCCCGTGGCCGAGCTCACGGAGGCAGCGGAGCTCTGCCGTCGGGCCGGCGATCTTTGGGGGGTCTCCTCTGCCCTCAACGGCCTGGGGGATCTCTACCGAGAGGTGGGGGACTGGCAGCGAGCATTCCCGCCGTACGAGGAAGCTCTCGCCGGTTTCAGGGAAATCAAGGATCGCTGGATGACCGCCTGGACCCTGGAAGGGCTCGGCCGGGCAGCTCAGCTGGCCGGCGAGCATCGGAAGGCCGCAAGCTGTTTCCGGCAGGCCCTCGAGCTGTTCCAGTTGCTGGGCGATCAAGGCAACACGGCCTTGATGCTGAGCCGGCTCGCCCTCACGGCGCGCGCCCGAGGCAACCACAACCGAGCCGCTTGCCTGCTCTCAGCCTCCGTAAGCTTGCAGACCACTCTGCTGGGCTCTGAGGCGGTACAACGCCTGCAGCAAGCCACGGAGTTGATGGATGCGGCTGCGGAGTACAGGGAAGGCTGTGCGGCCAGCTGGGTGCGCGGCCAGACCATGCGCCTGGACCAGGTGATTGGCTTCGCTCGGGCCGGCGCCAGGGTTCGGCGACCGGATCGTGCAGCCGGCTTCACCCGCACCGGCAGACCCAGTTAGAGCTCCGCGCCCTGTCTGGTTGCAATGCCCCGCTCCAGGTCTATAATGGGAGCCCGAGATCAAGATATCGAAGCGGAGATCATGACCGAGATCACCGCCGCGGAGAAGCGCACCATGCCCGACATGATCGACGAAGCCAGGCGACGCTGGGAAGAGAGCTCCCTGAACAGAACCTTGAGCCGCTTCCCCGAGTGGCGGCAGGAGTTCGTCACGGGCAGCGACAAGCCCGTCGAGCGGCTCTACCTGCCCGAAAGCTTCAGCGCAGGGGAGTACCTGGAGAAGATCGGCTTTCCGGGCCAGTACCCGTTCACCCGGGGGGTGCAGCCGACCATGTACCGGGGCCGGCTGTGGACCATGCGCCAGTACGCGGGATTCGGCTCCGCCGAGGAGTCCAAC
>JAFGFV010000299.1 GCA_016930895.1 Spirochaetales bacterium
CGATCGAGCTGCCCGTGGCGGCCACGAAGTCAGCCACAGCCGCGACCTCCTCCCCCGCCTGTTCACAGACGCCCAGCACGCTCCCACCCAGGAGCCTGATCTCCCGGATGAGCTCCAGCTCCTCTCGCCGGGCCGTGTCGGAGAGAAAGACCGTGACCAGCACCCCCGGGTCCAGGATCGACTTGGGGCCGTGCCGGAACTCCAGGCAGTGGAAGCCGTCGGAGGGCACGATGGCCATCTCCTTCATCTTGAGCATGCCTTCGCAGGCGATCCCGTAGAACGGCCCGCCGCCCAGGAACACGAACTGCCCGTACCGGTCCACGGGGATCGCCTCGACCACCTCCGCCAGGCGCTCGAGAAGCCCTCTGCCGAGCCCGGGCAGCCGGTCGAGCTCCCGGAGGTACGCCCCTGCGTCCGCGTCCTGGGCCCCCGTGCCGCCGGTCGCCCCCCCCCCGGCCCCCTTGCGCCCTTGCGCCGCGCTCAACCCCGCCAGGACCTGCACCCCCAGGAGCATGGCCGTGTGGGAGCGGGTGGTCACCACGCTCCGGTCCCGGGCTTCCGGAAACCCGAGGGCCGCCGAGCACAGGCCCGCCACCGTGCTGTCCGGGGCGCAGCCCAGGTACAGGGTCCGTACGCCGGGGCGGCGCCGCGCTGCCTCCACGGCCCGCACCACCTCCGTGGTCTCCCCGGAGCGGCACAGGGTCACCACCAGGGTGCGCTCCTCGCCGCGCAGCACGACCTCGGGGAACAGGAGCAGCTCCGAGGCCGGCACCCCGACCGCCGGAATCCCGGCGAGGCTCTGGAAGTGGAAGGCCGCCCCGAGAGACATGTAGTAGTTGGAGCCGCAGCCGGTAAAGACCACGCGCTCCGCCTCCCCGAAGAGCGGCCCGAGCTCGCTCCAGCGCGCCTTGGTGGCCGCGATGACCCCCTCCCACAGCCCGGTCTGAGTCATGATCTCCTCACGGGTGTACCGGCCCGGTGCAGGCTCGCCTCCGCCCTGTCTCATCTCCGTCCCTCCTCGCTCCAGCGGCCGCCCTCGGGGCTGTGCCCGCTGGCCCCGAACATCCGCAAGGTCCCCCGCAGCTCCGCCACCACCGCCTCCCGGGCGGGGCCCAGAACCCGCCGGGGGTCAAACTCCTCGGGGTGTCGCTGCCACACCGAGCGGATCCCGTCGGTGAAGGCCTTCTTGATGGCGGTACCGATGTTGACCTTCCGCACCCCCAGCCTCCCCGCCCGTTCGATCACCCCGGCGCCCAGCCCCGAGCCGCCGTGCAGGACCAGCGCCACCGGGACCGTCCGGTGGATGGCCTCCAGGCGGCCAAAGTCGATGACCGGATCGCCCCGGTAGAACCCGTGGACGTTGCCCACCGAGACCGCCAGCGAGTCGATCCCGGTCTCCCGGACGAACTCCCCGGCGGCCCCGGGATCGGTATGGGTCTCCTCCCCGCCGCGCACCTCCACGTCGCTCTCCTTGCCCAGCACCCGCCCCAGCTCCGCCTCCACGCTCACCCCCACGGCATGGGCGAACTCTACGATCCTCTTGGTGAGGGCCACGTTCTCCGGGAACGGCAGCATCGAGCCATCGATCATGACGGACGTGAAACCCTGCCGGATGCAGGTCACGACTTCCTCGAGGGTCGTGCCGTGGTCCAGGTGCAGGGCCACGGGCACCCGGCTCTCCTCGATCAGGGCCCGGGCCATGCCCACGAAGTACTCCAGGCCGATGTGGCGGAAGCCCTTCGGGGTCACCTGCAGGAGAAAAGGGGCCCGCTCCGCGTTGGCGGCCCGGACGTGGGCCTGGATCACCTCCAGGCAGTACGAGTCGAAGCCGGCCACCACGTAGCCTCCCTCCTCGGCATGGCGGTAGATCTCGGCACTGGTGTACAGGGGCATGGGCGTATCCTTGTTCAGGGTTTTCTTGGTTCTACCATCAATCGCCCGTCTCCGCAATCCAGCACCCGGTAGCGGGACACAAATCGCCGCAGGCCCGCCCGATCCAGCTGCCCGCCGGTGCCTCCGTGCCGCAGCAGGGTGGAGGCGGCACCGGCGCCCGCCAGCAGGGCCGCATGCTCCACGGGGACCCCTTTCAGGAGGAAGTACAGAAAGCCCGCCTGGAAGGAATCCCCGGCTCCCACGGTGTCGCGGATCGACCCCGCTACCGGAAACTCACCCACGGCGAAGCGGCGGCCCCGGTGACGCACCAAGGCGCCCCTGCCCCCGCGCTTGATCACAAGGGTGCCGGCATGCGGGCAGAGATCTCGGAGCGCGCGCCGGCAGTCCCGGGTGCCGGACAGGGCCGCCGCCTCCTCCTCGTTCAGGAACACCACGTCCGTGTGCGGATAGATCTCTTGGGTCAGGACGCGCAGCCGCTCGGGGTCCCCCCAGCCGTCCCCCGCGTTGGCATCGTAGGCCGTGAGCAGCCCGGCCGCGCGGGCGCCGGCGAACAGCTTCCCCAGCTGGTCGCTCAGGGCCGGCAGGATGAAGTAGTTGCAGGCGTACAGGGCATCGGCGCCGCGGAAAAGGGCCTCCGGCTCGAGGCCCTCCAGGGAAAGACCCGCCAGGGTCCCACGGAAGGTGGCCACCTGGCGGGGAGAGGGTTCCCCGGGGCGGGTGAAGATCAGGGTGAAGGCCGTGGCCCCCTCCGCGGCGCCGCGGTGCGCTCCCCCGGCGGTCTGCACCCACGCGGTCTCCACCCCGCGTTCCTGAAGCTCTTCGAGCAGCTCCCGGCCGTCCCCGTCCTCCCCGACGCGGCTGACCACCCGGACGCTGGCGCCCAGGCGGGCCAGCCCGCAGGCCGTCACTCCGGCGGCCCCCCCCAGGCACCGCCGCCGCTCCTGCAGCAGCACCCGCTGACCCGCCCGAAGGGGAGGGCAGAGGTGGATCACGTCGAAGTTGAGGTCCCCTACTACCGTGACCCGCGGCCCGGCGGGCCGCTGCCCGGGGACGCGACACCCGCTCAAGTGCGTCAGGAGCTGCGTGGTGATGTCGTTCACGGCCCGCACGGGCACAGTGGCCTGCCTGGCGGCTACAGCTGCTCCTGCAGCCGCTGGTACTCCGCCCGGGTCTCCAGGAGGCGGCCGTACTCCCGCATGGACCTCCTGTCCCCGGTGCGCCGGGCGACCTCCTCCATCTGCGCGACCGCCGAATCCAGGTCCCCCGTGATCTCGTACAGAATCCCCGCGTTGAACCCGGCGGCCGGGTTGGCCGTGTCGTCCCAAATCTCGAGGTACAGCTCCAGCGCGGCGTCATAGAGCCTGCCCTTGACCAGCTCGTCAGCCTGCTCCATGCGCAAATCATCCATCTTGTCCTTCATGAGGGTCCGGGTCTCCCGGACCTGGTAAGGGGCAAGCTGTTTCGCCATGGCCGGCATGAACTCCTCGATGATCTCCTGGAACATCTTTTCCGCCGACGGGAGGGACGAGCTCTTGGCCTGCGCGGTCTCCTCTTTCTCGTCGTCCTCGAAAGAACGCGAGGCCACGATGGCCCCGCTGCGGGTGTTGATGACCTGATACCTCATCCCCACCTGGACCCGGCGCGACATCATGGGCACGATCGTCTCGACCTGCTCCTGCGTGTCGGGGTCGATGCTGGTGACCGTATCCACCCACTGCTCCTCTTCGCTTTCCAGCAGGTACAGCTCGCCGCTCACGATGGCCTGGGCTCCCACCACACGACCGATGTCCACCGCCGTAGTACGGGTGCTCAGGGAGCGCCCCATGGCCCGAGCCACCTGCTCCGGGCTCACGAGCTGGAAGTAGCCCGTGTCCAGCAGGGTCGTGATCACCAGCGAGGTGGTGTACTCGGCCACCCGCTCCTCGATGCTCTGCCTGTCGGGCAGATCGATCCCGAGCAGTCTGGCCACGGCCCACTCCACCAGGTCCTTGCCGGTAACCCCCCTGCCCTTCTCCGGGTACCGGAAATCCAGCACGGCGATGACCCGGTTCCCGGACATGTTGATCTCTGCGGGCTTGGTCACCGTGACCGGAATGCTCGTGGCGCAGGACAGCAGGAGAACCCCCATCCCCGCCAGAGCCACTGCCAGGAAGACCCTGCGCATGCCGACTACCTCCCTTGCCGATACGCCCGGTACCAACCTACCCTACCGCCGCTGCGCCGTCAATCGCAGCCCTCCCCTTCGCGTCCCGGCCGATCCTGCGGATCCGGCGACCCGGACCGGGAGGAGCGCTGGAGCTTGCCTTTTCCCGCCAAAACCTCGATCTTATGGGCAGACACGGCAGCATCGGGGAGCAGCATGACAGCCAATATGAAAAGACTCGGGGTTTCCGGGGCGTACAACCTGCGCGACCTGGGGGGTTACGGAGCGGGCGACGGCCGGCGGGTGTGCTACGGCCGCTTCCTGAGGGGGGACTCCCTCCACCAGCTCACCGACGCGGACGTGCGGCTGCTGCTGGACTACGGGGTACGCACCGTGATCGATTTGCGGCAGGCCGGGGAGGCGGCCCTGGAGCCGGGGCGGCTCAACGCCCTCCCGGGCGTAAGCGTCCACCACGTGCCCCTGATGGCGGAGCTGGCGCCGGCCCTAGGCGGGAGGTTCCCCACCGAGCTGGGAGCCACCTATCTGCTCTCCGTCCGGCACTGTCACGGAGCCTTTCGAAGGGTGTTTCAGCTCCTGGCCGACGCCGACCCCGGGGCCGTGCTGTTTCACTGCGTGGTGGGCAAGGACCGCACCGGGATCGTCGCCGCCCTGCTGCTGGAGCTTGCCGGCGTACCGCGGGAGGCGGTCCTCGCGGACTACGCGGCGAGCGGCCTTTTCCTGGAACCCCTGGTGGACAGGCTCGCGCGACAGTACGAGCAGGACCCCTCCACCGGCGTGCACCCGGATTTCCTGGTTTGCGATCCCCGCAACCTCGAACGCCTGCTGGACACCCTGCAAACCGGGC
>JAFGFV010000300.1 GCA_016930895.1 Spirochaetales bacterium
CCTCGGCTGTCAGGCGGCGATACTGCTCGATGTTCCAGGCTTCGGCTTCTTCGTGACTTCGCGCGATGTGGCTTACTCTCTCCACCTGCAAGGCTCCTGTCCTCCACCGATTATAGCCGCTGTCGCCGTATTTTGCCACAGGACCCGCAACCAGGACCGTAGCCAACTGCCCCCGTTCACCCTTTGCAAAGTGCGGCCAAACACTGTATCCTTCCGGGGTCAATCCGGGCCGAGGCCGACGCGCCGAAGGGCGCAGGCCTCTCTGGACCCGAAACCGACGATTCTTGCCAATCGGGGGAACTTCGTATGAGACGCTTCAACGTTGTCGTTGTCATGGCCGTGGCTGCCGCGGTCCTTGCCCTGACCGCCTGCTCCGGGAAGGAGAAGGCCGCTCCTGAGGCCAAGCCCATCGAGCTGAGTTACAGCATCTTCTTCCCTGCCAGCCACCTGCAGGCCCAGACCGCCGAAGCCTGGGCCCGCGAGGTCGAGAGCCGCACCAAGGGGCGGGTCAAGATCACCATGTACGCGGGGGAAACCCTGACCAAGGCCCCTCAGGTCTACGAGGGGGTGGTCAACGGCATCTCGGATATCGGCATGAGCTGCTTCGCCTATACCCGCGGGCGCTTCCCGCTGCTGGAAGGGCTGGATCTGCCCGTCGGGTACCCGGACGGGGTGACCGCCACCCGGGTCGCCAATGACATGGTCAAGAAGTACGATCCCCAGGAGCTCCAGGACGTGCACGTCCTGTACCTCCATGCCCACGGCCCCGGGATCCTGGCGGCCAAGAAGCCGGTCGAGTCCGTGGGAGAGCTGGCGGGCATGAAGGTCCGCGCCACCGGGCTGTCGGCCAAGATCGTCTCCGCCCTCGGGGCAGTGCCGGTCTCGATGAGCCAGGGCGAGACCTACGACGCCCTGCAGAAGGGCGTGGTGGAGGCCACTTTCTGTCCGGTGGAGACCCTCAAGGGATGGAAGCAGGGGGAGGTCATCGAGTACGTGATCGACACCACCGCCATCGGCTACACCACCGCCATGTACGTGGTCATGAACAAGGCCAAGTGGGACTCCCTGCCCGAGGACATCCAGACCGCCGTGACCCAGGTGAGCGAAGAGTGGATCGTCAAGCAGGGCGAGGCGTGGGACCAGAGTGACACCGAGGGAGAGGAGTTCGTCCGGGGCCTGGGCAAGAGCTTCATCGAGCTCGACCCCGACCAGGAGAAGGCCTTCGTGGCGGCCGTGCAGCCGGTCTTAAATGAGTACGTGAGCGCAACCGAGGCCAAGGGTCTGCCGGGCCAGGCATTCCTGAACGACATCCAGAGGTTGCTCGCCCAGCAATGAGCGCGGGCAAGACGGCCCGGCGCCTCGAGCCCGTCTTCGAGGTCGTCCGCAAGCTGATCCTGGCGCTGGCCATTGTAGCTGGGGCTGCGATCCTGGTCATGACCGGGGTCACCGTGCTGGACATCCTGCTACGGCTGTTCAAGACGGGCATCGTCGGCGCCTACGACATCGTACGGATCTGCGGGGTCATCGCGATTGCCTGCGCCCTGCCGTATCTGACCGCGGTCAAGGGCCACATCGCCATCGAGTACTTCTACCAGCGCTTCTCGCGGCCCGGACGGGTGGTTCTGGACTCGGTGTTCCGGGTCGTGGCCCTGGCCCTCTTCGGCTTCCTGGTGTACCGGAACATCCACTACGGACTGTCCCTGCGGGCCGCCGGAACGCTGATGCCCACGCTCAGGGTTCCGGTGTTCTGGCTGCCACTGGTGATCAGCTTCAACTCCCTGCTCATCTGCATCGTGGTCGCGTATCACCTGGTGCATCCCGGCGAAGAGATGATCAAACCATGAGCCCGCTGCAGGTCGGTCTCCTGGGCTCCGTGCTGCTGGTGGTGCTGCTGTTCACCAGCATGCCGGTGGCCTTCGCCATGATCGCCGCGGGGGTCGCAGGCTTTGCCCTGATCGTGACGCCGCACGCGGCCTTCAGCATGGTCGTGGCGGATCTCTACGACACTTTCGCCTCCTACAGCCTGACGGTGATCCCGCTGTTCGTGTTCATGGGCCAGGTAGCTTTTCACGCTGGGATCAGCCGGCGGCTGTTCAAGACCGCCTATACCTGGATCGGGCATCTCCCCGGAGGGCTGGCCATGGCCACGGTGGGCGCCTGCACCGGCTTCGGCGCCATCTGCGGCTCCGGCCCGGCCACTGCCGCCACCATGGCCTCGGTGGCCCTCCCCGAGATGCGCCGCTACGGGTACTCCGACGAGCTGTCCAGCGGTTCGGTGGCGGCCGGGGGCAGCCTGGGAATGCTGATCCCCCCGAGCGTGGTGTTCATCGTGTACGCCCTGATGACCGAGCAGTCCATCGGGGCCCTCTTCCTGGCCGGGATCATCCCCGGCCTGTTGATTGCCGTGCTGTTCTGCCTGTCCATCTACGTGCGCTGCCGGCTGCACAAGTCCCTGGGACCCGCGGGCCCGCGGGCCTCCTGGCGGGAGCGCTTCGCCTCGCTCACCGGGGTCATAGAGACCCTGATCCTGTTCGTGGCCGTGATCGGGGGCATGTTCCTCGGTCTTTTCACCCCGATCGAGGCGGCCGCGGTGGGAGCCGCCGGCAGCCTGGTGGTGGCCCTGGTCAAGCGTCAGCTCAGCTGGGAACGGATGCGCCGCATCCTTCTGGAGACGGTCCGCACCTCCGCCATGGTCTTCTTCATCGTGGCCGGCGCGGTGGTATTCGGACGCTTCCTGGCAGTTTCGCAGATCCCCTTTGCCGTGGCCGAGTGGCTCACCGGCCTGCCGTTCCCCGGCTGGGCCGTGATGTTTCTCGTCATCGGGTTCTTCCTGCTGGCGGGGTGCTTTATCGACGCCCTGGCGTTGGTCCTGCTGACGATTCCGATACTCTACCCGGTAGTCCTGGAGCTGGGCTACGATCCGATCTGGTTCGGCGTCATCGTTGTCGTGGTCACCCAGATGGGCGTGATCACTCCGCCGGTCGGTGTGAACGTCTACGTGGTGAGCGGCATCGAGCGGGGCATCCCCCTGCAGTCGATCTTCAAGGGCTCCCTGCCGTTTCTCCTGATGCTGCTCGTGGCCGCCGTGATCCTGGTGTTCGTTCCCGGGCTCAGCCTTCTGCTCCCCGGGGCCGTGTAGGGGAACAGGTTAGGAGGACCCCATGCCTCATCGAAACATCTTCAAGAAGATCCTGTTCTGCACCGACTTCTCGCGCAACTGCGACGTGGCTTTTCTTCACGCGTTGAACATCACCGCCGGCAATCCGGAGGCGCAGCTGGTGATCCTGCACGTGGTCCCGGAGGCCAGCGCCCAGTTCTGGAGATCCTACCTCTACGAAGTCGACAAGATCGACGAGAAGGCCAGACAGGACATGGATGAGCGGATCGCCCGGGCCTACCTGTCCCGCATCCCCGAGGGCATTCCTCGGTCGATCCGGTACGCGGTCGGTGGGGTGAATGAGAAGATCCTGGAGACCGCGAGGGCCGAAAACGCCGATCTGATCGTGATCGGGCGCCAGGGCTCCAGCCGCTTCAACACCATCTTCTTCGGCAACACCACGGAGCGGATCGCCCGTAAGGCCCCCTGCCCGGTCCTGATCGTGCCCGAAGAGCACCAGCCCTCGACAGGGTAACCTTGCGCCGCCCCGGCAGGGCGGACGGCAGCGCGGCTTTGCGCGGTCTCCCGAGTCATGCTACCATGACCTTGATATCCAACCACAGGAGCACGTAGATGAACACCCATACGAACGACCTGAAATCCCTCGAAGCCTGGTTCGTCACCGGGAGCCAGACCCTCTACGGCGAGCAGACCCTGCGCCAGGTGGAGAAGGACGCCCGGGCGATCGCCCAGGGCCTGTCGGAATCCCCGCGCATCCCGGTGCGGGTCGTGTTCAAGCCCGTGCTCACCGACCCGGACGGGATCCTGGCCCTCTGCCGGGAGGCCAACGCCGCCCAAGGCTGCATCGGGCTGGTCACCTGGATGCACACCTTCAGCCCCGCCAAGATGTGGATCGCCGGCCTCAAGGCCCTGCAGAAACCCCTGCTGCACCTGCACACCCAGTTCAACAGGGACATCCCCTGGGCGAGCATCGACATGGACTTCATGAACCTGAACCAGTCCGCCCACGGCGGCCGGGAGTACGGGTTCATGGTCAGCCGGCTGCGCCGGGAACGCAAGGTCGTAGTCGGGCACTGGCAGGACCCGGAGGTCCAGGAGCGCCTGGCGGTATGGGCCCGGGCCGCCGCGGCCTGGCACGACGCCCAGGGCGCCAAGTTCGCCCGCTTCGGGGACAACATGCGGGAGGTGGCGGTCACCGAAGGGGACAAGGTCGAGGCCCAGATCCGCTTCGGCTACTCGGTCAACGGCTACGCCCTGGGCGACCTGGTGGAGGCCGTGAGCGCAGTGAGCGACGGCGAGGTCGAAGCGCAGCTCAAGGAGTACGACGAGCGCTACGCGGTGGCGGGGGAGCTTCGGGCAGGGGGTGGCAAGCGCCGGGCCCTGGCGGACTCGGCGCGCATCGAGCTGGGCCTGCGGCGCTTCCTC
>JAFGFV010000044.1 GCA_016930895.1 Spirochaetales bacterium
CGCTGCCGATCAAGGCGAGGGACTTCGTGACCCATGCGGCCTTCGACGAGGCAGCGCCGAGACAGGCGCGTTGCACCGTGTCCAGGCCTTCCTCCAGTCGCTTCTTTGCCTCCTTGAGGCTGCGTACCGCGAAGGGGTTCCAGACCATGCAGTCTGGCGCTCCCATGTGCCCGCTGACCGTGAGATCCGCGCCTGTCCGGGCGGCGACCAGTTCCACGAAGGGCTCTTTCCCGGGACTGACATGGGAGACGAAGATGCGAGGCCCGGGGGATTGCCCAGCCCTATCGGCGAGCTCCACCAGTTCGCGGTACTGGGAAAGCGTGCTCCAGACCTTGCCTGCGCCCCCCGCAAGCGGCCTGTGCAGCATCTTCGACCCCGGAAGCAGGTTTCCGCCCAGGCCGTACACGAACGCCGGCCCGACCTGATACCCCCGGCGGTGGTCCAGGATGTGGAGGTTCTCGAGAACGATCTCGCCCCGATGCAGCCTATCGACAACCTGAATGTCCTCGTGGTTACCCCAGACCGCGTAGACGGGAACATGGAGCGACTCGATGCCCTCGAGCAGGGACTGGAAGTCACCCAGCAGGCGGTGCTGCCTGACCGCATCGACCACTGCGTTTCGGGAAAGCGCGAGGATGCGGGCCTTCTCGTTCTGCGGCAGGTCCGAGTGCGCGACCTGAAGCCCAAGCTCCCGGTCCGAAAGACGCTCCGCACTGCCCTGGTCGAAGAAGCCGAAGTCGCCGGCGTGGATCACCGCTTCCGCGCGGAGCTCCGCGGCAAGCGCGTCGATGAGATCGAGCTTCCCGTGGGTGTCACTGATCAGCAGGAATCTCATGCTCTTCGGCCGCCGAGTCGGGCAGGTCGAGAAGGAACCGCCAGGCGGGGATTGCCTCGATGGCTCCGGCGCCCACGTCGATTCGCGCCTGCTCGTTGCGGGTTACGATGATGCCGGCTTTGAGAGCCAATTCGGCCATCGCCTCACTCAGGGTCGCTACCTCCCGTTTGCGTGCCTGCGGCGGTGCCAGGGACTCGCAGACCTGGATCAGCATACGCGGCCTGCCTCGCATCGGGACGATGAAATCGACCTCTCGACCGCTCCGCGTCTTGTAGTAGTAGATTTCCGGGTGAAGACGCCGGAGGGCCGTGAACACGAGGTTTTCCAGCAGATGCCCTGAGTTCACGAGGATTCCGGACGCCACCGAGCTGACCATTGCATGATCGATGCAGTAGATCCGCTTGGGGTTCGTGTCTCGCCGCGCAGCCGACGGGTCGAAGATCCGCACGGTGAACAGGAAGTAGGCGTCTTCAAACCATTGCACGTAGTCCGACACCGCGGACTTGGGAACCTTGTGGCCCAACGACTTCAGATACCCTGTCAGGCTGTTGACGGAGTAAGAGGAGGCCGTATTGTCGACCAGGCGGTGGGCCAGATCGGCTACCGCCCTGGGGTGGGATGCGTCATGGCGCTCCACGACGTCCCGGTACAGGATGGTCTGGAAGTACTCCTGGTGGGTCTTGATCCTCACGTGACGGCTCAGGTTCGTGACCTCGGGGAAGCCGCCGGTCTGCCAGTATTCCTGGAAAGCCTTGCGGACGAGGAGCTGCTTCTTGGTCGAAAGCGCGCCGGCGCTGTCGAGCCCCTTGCAGTCCAGGAACTCCCGGAATGAGAACGGGAACAGCTCCCACGAAAGCGCCCTGGCGGACGAACCGGTCAGATACACCTCGCAGTTCTCCGTGCGCATCAAGCGGTCGACGAATGGCTCCCATCCTTGGGCGGCTTGGATTTCATCGAAAAAACAATAGAGCGTCTCGCGGTGCTTCTTCTCCGGATAGGTGGAGTAGTAGGCGTCGGCGATCAGGCCGAGATTGTCCTGCCGCAGGCCATGGAGCCGGTCGTCGAAGAAGTTCACGTACAGGATGTTTTGCCGTGGAACGCCGGCGTCCAAGAGTCGCCGGATGACCTGGAAAAGGTACGTCGACTTCCCCCCCCGCCGCACCCCGATGCAGACAGTGGCTTTGCCGGGGACTGTTTCGATGCGCAGTCTGCGTGGAACGCCGGTTTCCAGGCGGAGCTCCTGGAAGTCGAGGATGATGGACCGGATCGTCTCTAGCATGAATCGCACCTGGTCACTTCTGTTACCGCATCAGCATACAACCGGTAAGAAATATGCCCGGTTTCGCGGCAGGTTGTCAAGTGTAGCCCAGTGTCATGGAGCCGGGAATCCGCCAGGTTGCTCCCGTGGAAAGGTGCCGCTGCCCAGGAAGGTTGACCGCGCGGTGATCGTGGGCACCAAGTTCCAGCCCAGCCTGCCCTGTGGGCCAGCGCAGCGTCAAGAGCGACGGCACCCGGGTGGATACCCTGTGCGGGGAGATCGCCGGGCAACTGAGGGAGTCGGCTGGGGGCGGGGGCAAGGAAGCCTACGCCCTAGCGGCCAACGCGGACCGCACCTCCACCAATCCGGGGGACGCGCTCAAGGAGCTGTTCAACCGCTACTCCCCCCCTGCCGGCGGGTGAGCTTCGACACGCAAGTTCTCCGCAGCTCAAGACCCGCAAGCGAGGCGGCGAGGGACGCCCGCCGTGCCTCCCTGGTGGTCGCCATCCTGAGCCTCGGACAAGGAGATCGCAGGGAGAGGGAGGCCGCGAGGCCCTGCACGCACCTCGAGCAACGCCATCGGGTGGGCGCGAGTCCCTCTGGCGGCCGGCCAGCTCCGAGGAGAGCTTCCAGCAAGCCCGCGGGGTGCTGCGCCTGATGGCGACCTACTCCCTGTGGCGTCGGGCGGATTAGGCTAGGGCGGATCAGGCCTCGGCGGCCTCGGCATGAAGTCTCAAACCGAGAGCGGCGATGACTCTGAGAATGGTGTTGAAGTCAGGATTGCGCTCGCCGGAGAGCGCCTTGTACAGGCTTTCGCGGGAAAGCCCGGCATCCCGCGCGACCTGAGACATGCCCCTTGCCCGAGCGATATCGCCTAGCGCCTTGGCGATGAATGCGGCATCCCCCTGGGCTTCCTCGAGGCTGGCCTCCAGGTAGGCAGCCATCTCCTCAGGGGTCCTGAGGTGTTGGGCGACGTCGTAACGGGTGGTCTTGGTCATGGCTTTCACTCCTTCAGATCTCGCGCAAGCCGCAAAGCCGCCTTGATATCCCCGGCCTGGGTGCTCTTCCTGCCACCCGCCAGGAGAATGATCGAATCGGCTTCGCGCCTCTTGAAATACACACGATAGCCTGGCCCGTAGTCGATCCGCAGTTCGGACACACCCTCGCCTACCGGAGCGACATCCCCGGGGTTCCCCGAGGCAAGTCGCTCGATCCTGACCTGGACCCGCGCTCGTGCGCGGAGATCGCGCAAGCCATCGAGCCAGAGCGCAAACACCTCGGTCTTGCGGACTTCCACGATTCCCCAATCGTAGCCGCAAGGCTACACAATGTCAACGCGTACCCCGGCGCGCTACAGAGCGTTTCAGCTGGCACGCGGGCCCCCGCAGAGTGATAGTCCGCATCTTGGGCTCTAATGCTCATTCGATCGGTGCATGGGGCGGCGTGTTGAGGCAGGGACTTGGCGTTCCCGTGAGAACGGGGGAGAGGGAGGCCGTGAGGCCCTGCACCGGCTGCGCAACGCCATCGGGCGGGTGCAGTCCCCCTGGCGGCCGGCTTCCGCCGAGGAGAGCTTCGAGATCGTGCGCCGGCGGCTGTTCCAGCCGGTCACCGGGAAGGAGGCGCATGCCGGGCTGGATGCGCTGGCCCGCTCCTTCTCCCAGATGTACGGCGGGCAGCCGCAGGAGTTCCCGGCGGAATGCAGGGAAGGGGAGTACGAGCGGAGGCTGAAGCGGGCCTACCCCATCCATCCGGAGCTGTTCGACCGGTTGTACAACACCTGGTCCACCCTGGACCGCTTCCAGCGCACCCGCGGGGTGCTGCGCCTCATGGCCAAGGTGATCTACTCCCTGTGGTCGCGCGATGACCGGAGCGTCTTGATCATCCCGGCGAGCGTCCCCATCGATGACCTGGAGGTGAGCGGCGAGCATCCCCGAGTTCCTGGAGGAGCACTGGGTCCCCATCATCGAGCAGGGCGTGGACGGGGAGAAGTCCCTGCCGCGGCGGCTGGAGCTGGCCCACCTCCCCGTGTGAGCCGCCGAGCGGGTGGTCCACCTCGTCCTTCCGGGGCTTCCAACCTGGTCTGCTGGCTCGAGCCCCTCACCTCTGGAGCGTCTCGAGGACCCAGACGGAGGAGTGGTACGAAAACCATTCTGCCGCGCACCCGAACGAGACCGGCGTGGTTGTTTCCAGGATCGAGCACTAGACCACGAAGCTGGAGCTGCACGGCTTGCCGGCGTGACGCTGGGCAAGCGGCCACAGTAGTCGTTCACCAGGTGCCTGCGCTTCTCTCGCTACAGCGGTGGCCGCTCGTCGTACCGGGGGAAGCGCAACTCGTCCAGAGTCTCAAAGGCGCGGTATACTGTGCGGCGGCTCCGGGCCAGCCCCTGCTGGATGTGGGCTATCCTCGCCCTTCTACTCTCGCAGCCTAAGGTGGTGGCCTGGATCAGCTTGGCCACGTTTTTCCAGTGAATGACGACGAGGCCTCGGCAGCTACTCTGCCACACATCTCGCGCTGGCACTGGAGGGCCGTTCCGCTCGAAAGTCAGCGCCTGACAAGAGATGGCTTGCTCCCGCCGGGTGATGGAGGCCCTTGC
>JAFGFV010000301.1 GCA_016930895.1 Spirochaetales bacterium
CTGCGCTTGTCCCTGCGATGCCGGCGACAGCGGCTGTCGCCGATACGGTTGCCCCCGTCATCCTCATCGACAGTCCGCAGGGAACCGGCGTGTACGGGCCCGCCCTGGCGATCAGGGGCAAGGTCAGCGATGCCGGCGCCGGAGGCGCTCCGGGAAGCGTGAGCTCTCTGTTCTATCAGGTGGCTGGGCCAGCGGAGCTCCTCGGAAACGTGCAGTTCGACCCGGAAGGGCGATTCTCCCTGGAAATTCCCGCGGGGGGTCTATCCGGCAGGCAGACAGTCATGCTCGCAGCTTTCGATGCCGCCGGGAACTCGGGCCAGCGCATCCTGGTCTTCGAGCCCAAGCCGATTGCGGCACGGCCGGAAGCGCCTGGGGTTGCGGCTGCCGTCGCGCCACCCGCCCAGGCGTACTCCCCGGCGCCACCACCCGCGCAGGTGCCGCCCCCGACAGCGGCGCTCCCGGAGGTGCCGTTACCCGCTTCCACCCCGGGGGGAAACGGACCGGCTCTCACACTCCAGGTCCCCGAGGGGGGCGCGTTCTACGCGGCCCGGCTGATCCTGGAAGGGGCTGTCGCCGATTCGACGGAAGCGCGGGAATCAGCCGTGGACATCACCGAGCTCCGCTACGAGCTCTCCGGAGAGCCGGGACTTGCCGGGGAGGTTCCTTTCGACGTTTGGGGCGGGTTCCTGCTCAACCTGGACACCAGCCAGCTCACGGGCACCCGGGTGCTGAGGATCGCGGCTCGCGACAGGCACGGCCGAAACGCAGAACACCGGCTGCCGGTTCATGACGGGCGTTTGCCCCCCAGGCTGAGCCTTCGCTGCCCCGCGGGCGGGAGTCCCTACGGCGCTCGCCTGCTGGTCAGCGGCCGGGTGGAGGACCCCTATCTGGAGCTCCGGCCAGGGGGCGGGATCGACACGCTGACCCTCGAGGTCCTGTCCACCGAGTACCGCCCGGACTCGGAGCCTACTCGCCTGGAGCTCACGCCCGGCTCCAGCGGCGAGTTCGAAGCCGTGCTGTCCACCGGCGAGTGGGTCGGGCCTCAGAACCTCACGGTGAGCGCGAAGGCCTGGAACAAGGCCGAGGCGGACCTCTCTGTCCGCCTGGTGCCCGGAACGAGCGAGATCCCTTCCTTCGCGGTAGCCTCGGGGGATGGCCAGGTGATGCTGAGCTGGGAACCCGTGCCCCTGAGCTCGGCCTACACTCTGTTCCACCGCGAGGGGTCGGGGGATCCCGAGGCGGCCGGGTGGCGGCGTGTCGAGCGCGTTGCGTCCCCGTACAACCTGCGCGGTCTGATCAACGGACAGCTGTACTCCTTCCGCCTCCTCGCCCTTTCCGAGGAAGCTCCGGAGCTGTCGTCTGGGGTCCTGCCTGGGGTTCCGCTGGCCCCTGAGACTCTCCAGCCGACGGTCACGGGCGATTATCAGCAGATCCGCCTCGCCTGGCGGCAGATCCCCGGGGCTTCTGCGTATGAGGTCTGGCGAAGCGACGGCCAAGAAGGCGCGTTCCGGCGGATCGACGTCAGCACCGAAAGCGTGTATGTCGATCGGAACGTGCGTTACGGCACGGAGTATTCCTATCGGATCAGACCCGAAGGGGTCGGATCGCTCAGCGAGGCGGCCGTCGGGCGGACCGGGGCCCTGCCGATACGCAAGCTCGAAGTCGCTGCCGCGATCTCGGGGCCCGGGCTGCGGGGCATTGCCGTGCACTGGGACTATGCGTGGGTGGCCGCCGGCGCGCAAGGGGTGAAGGTCTATGACATTCACGATGCGGAGAGCCCCCTGGAGGTGGCCGCCGTTCCCGCGCACGACGCTCACTCGGTGGCGATTCAGGGCGAACTGCTGTACGTCGCCGATGGGCAGCGGGGCCTGAAGATCTTCGATGTCAGCGAGCCGCTACAGCCCGTTCTTCTTGGGAGTCGAAGTACCGAGCAGGCGTGCGATGTAGTGGTCCGGGGAAGCCATGCGTACCTCGCCGACGGGCCCAAGGGCCTGCGGGTCATCGACGTTTCCGAGCCCCGGCGGCCCGTCCGGCTGGCCTCCTTCGACTGCCCCGCCGCCCGGGCGGTCGCCGCCTCCGGCGAGTTGGTGTTCGTGGCCGACGGGCAGGAGGGGCTCCTGGTCCTGGACGTGAGCGTGCCGGCGCAGCCATCCTTGCTCGGGTCTGTGGCCACGCGGGAGGCGCGGGACGTAGCCGTGGCCGGTAGCCTGGCTCTCGTGGCCGATGGGGCCTGGGGGCTGAAGATCGTGGACGTGGCGGACCCCGTTCGGCCCCGCCTGGTCGGCACCTACGACACCCGCGATGCCCGAGCCGTGGCCGCGGGCGGGCGCTACGCCTACCTGGCGGACGGTGCCGGGGGGCTGCAGGTCATCGATGTCTCCGATCCGCAGCGCCCGGTTCCGTTCGCGACGGAGCCGTTTCAGGAGGCTGCGGCCCTATCGGTGCAGAATGACTACGTGTTCCTCGGCCACGAGCAAGGGTTGTCGGTGGTGCACGTACTCTTGGAGGGCAGATCTTTCGAGGTCGGTTCTGTCGACCTGGAGAACAAGGCGTTCGGCCTTTGGGTTGCCGGCGAGCTGGCCTTCGTCGCAGGCCACGAGGCCGGTGTTGCGGTGGTGGATGTCGCGGATCCGGCTTCTCTGCGCCGAATCGAGCCCCTGGGCTCCTGGAAGCCGGGATACGTCGAGGCCGTGACTGCGGTCAGCGGCTTCGCGCTGGCGGCCGATCGGGACAGGGGTCTGGTCGTGCTCGATGTACCGCGGGCGCAGAGCGACATGTCGCCCTGCGAGCCGCTGTCGATCCTGCCTCTGGCCGGGCGGCCCGCCGCGGTAGCGACCGACGGGTATCACGCCCATGTGGCCGTAACCGGCGTGGGGCTGGAAATCGTCGACCTGGCGGATCTGCGCGCGCCGCGCCTGGTAGGCTCCTTCGCGGCCCCTTCTCTCCGGGACGTCTGCGTACAAGGTCGAGAGGCCTTCGTGGTCGGCCCCGGCTGGGGGTTCGGAATCCTCGACGTCTCGGACCCCGCGGCACCCGTCCTGATCCGGCGTCTGGAGAGCTATCGCGCGCACAAAGTCTGTGCGCAGGGGGACCGCGTGTACCTGGTCACCGATCACGCGGTCGTCCTGCTGGATTGCACGAACCCCGAAGAACCTCGCGAGCTGTCCGTCTACGAAACCCCATACGCGGAAGACCTGGCGGTCGCCGGGAGCTACCTGTGCGTGGCCGAGGGATACCGGGGCATGCGGGTGCTCGACTGCGGCGACCCCGAGAACCCGCGCGTGGTCAGCGTATGCGACAGCATGTACGCCGTGGACGTGGCGGTGCGCGGAGGATACGCCTTTGTCGTGGATTCGTCGAGTCTCAAGGCCGTGCAAATCCTCGTCCCCGAGTGGATGCGCTGAGCCGGTCGCTCCGGTGGGAAAGCTCCGCCTGGGGTGGGGTGTCGAGGGTTCAGAATTTCCTGCATTTTTGAAGTGCGCGCTTGAAAATTCCCGGTTTTTCCAATGGCGAACACATGGTGGCCAGGGCGCGAAAGATCGACCATCCCTGGCCTCGCAGCTAGGCCCCCGAGCCGCCCACCTCAGCCCCGTCTTTCCGGTGGATCAGGATCGCGAGCCAGACCAGGAAGAACACGATCTCCCGGGGTATGTGCGAAGCCGACTCCCCCAGCTCGACGGTCATCCGCCGGGAGCCGAGCTTCTCCCGAACGATACGACCCGCCTCCCCCGCGGCGTTCCCGATCAGGTACGTCTCGCGGCGGGCCAGCACCTGCTTGCGGAGCAACAGCTCAGTTGCGTCGAAGATCAGGCGGTAGGCCGCCGCGGACGCTCCGTGTCTCTCGGCCCGTACCCGCACGCGGCCGTCCTCCCGCCGGAGCTGGTAACTGGCCCGGGCAAGGCCCTCACGCACCACGGAGTACGCCTCCTCGGACACCTTGATCGTGCCCTTTTCGAGGGCATGCAGGGGAGTGTGCTCGATCCTGCCGACCGGAGTCCCGCCTTCCCGCAGCTCGTACCCCAGGGAACGGAGGTTCTCCGGTATGACCTCGAGCCTGAGGATCATCGCCCCGCTCATCCCGTCTTCAGCGCACGCCCAGGACGTACACGTAGTAGTCGCCCATCAGGCCGAAGTACTCCCGCCGGTACACCAGGCACAGCTCCAGCCGGCGCTTCCTGCCGCCTTCCAGAATGCCGTAGTCGCCACCGGCAATTCCTGCCAAATGGTAGAAGGGACCCGACCGGCTGGCCCCGCGCACGGCAAGCAGGGACCCGTCCGCGTACGGCCCC
>JAFGFV010000302.1 GCA_016930895.1 Spirochaetales bacterium
CGGGCGAACTCCTCCGGCTCCAGGGCGATCGGGTCATCCAGGCCTCCGTCCCGGCGCCGAAGAGCGATGTGCTTCTCCACCACGCTGGCTCCCTGCAGCACCGCCAGGCCCGGGACCAGGAGGGGATCCCGGGAATGATCGGAAACCCCCACCAGGCTCCCGAACAGGCCCCTCAGCGCCGGAAGCACCCGGAGGTTGTACTGCTCCTCGGGGGCTGGGTAGGCGGTGACGCAGTGCAGGAGGAGGGTCTGAGGGCCCAAGTGACCTTGTGAAGAAGCGCCGGGCTCGACACCCCGAGACGCGGCCTCGGCCCGGGGGCTCGGCGGTTCAACGGCGGCCCCGGCCCGCCACGGCGCCCCCCTCAGCACCCCCAGGGCCCGCTCGATGTCTCCCAGGGTGGAGACCCCGGTGGACAGCAGGAGCGGCAGGCCATAGCCCGCGATCTCCTCGAGCAAGGGAAAGTGGTTGAGCTCCGGGGAGGCTACCTTGAGCGCCGCGACTCCCAGCCGCCGGAGAATCCGAGCGCTCTCCAGCCCGAAGGCCGAAGCCAGGAACAGGGCACCGCGGCGTTCCGTGTGCTCCTTTAGGGCGGCGTAGAAGTCCGGCGGGCGCTCCAGCGCCCGGAAGCGCTCGTACAGAGGCACTTCGCCGCCGGGCAGCGCGACCGGGCCCGTACGGGGATGCACGATCTCCTCGGCGATGATCACCTGGAACTTGACGCACCCCGCCCCTGCCTCCACGGCAGCGTCGACGAGCTCCCGCCCCCGCGCCAGGTCCCCCAGGTGAGCGCTGCCCGCCTCGGCCACCACGAGGCAGGGCCGGCCGTCCCCGACCCGCACCGCGCCCAGGTCCAGGACCCGCGGGCTCCCCGTCGACACGGTGCGCATGCCTCGCTTGCGCTTCACCCGGCGCGGCTCGTGGCGTCGGGACGCCGTGCGTCCCGCCCCGCCGCGTCGCGCTCCGCGCGTCCGGCGGCGTCCGGGCGCTCGGCCGCATCGGAGCGCTGGGCACCGCCCCCGGACCGGCCAGCGGCGCCGGGGCCCCGGGCGGCGCGACCGTCCGCGTCCGGGTCCAGGTAGACCCGGCTGCCCACCGCCCCGGCCTGGTGCTGGTACTTGCCGGCATACGGCTTGGCGGCCGGTCCGTCCATCAGGGCAAAGACGATCTGGCAGATACGGCGCCCAGACTCCAGGCGTATCGGCAGGCGGTTGGCGTTGTACAGCTCCAGGGTGATCGTGCCATCGAAGCCCGGGTCCACCCAGCCGGCGTTCTGGATGAACAGGCCGATCCGGCCGATCGAGCTGCGTCCTTCCACGAAGGCCGTGATATGCCCGGGCAGCCGGATCCGCTCCCGGGTGACGGCGAGCAGAAAGCTGTTCGGGGGGATGATGATCTCCGGGCGGTGGATCTCGATGTACTCCAGCTCCCGTCCCAGGTCGATGGCGTCCATCCGGTTCTCGTCGATCTTGAGGAAATGGCTGCCCAGGCGCAGGTCGATCGAGGCCGGCTGGATCTGGTACTCCTCCAGGGGCTCGACCAGGATCGTGCCGTCCTCCAGGTAGCGCCGCAGGCTCCGGTCTGATACGATCATGCCCCGCCCGTCGCCTTCTCGTACTCCGCGATCAGCCCAAACTTGAGATCCTTGAGGCGCTCCGAGAGCGACACCTTGTACACGTGCGGGTTGATGAGCCGGGTGTAGGTGTGGTCGAGGCTCTTCAGGTTGGACAGGGCGCGGGCCTGGAGGGTCCGCAGGTCCGGGGACTGTGCCACGGCCCGCCCGTCCCGCATGACCGGCTTGAGCAGCGGCTCGATCCGCCCGTAGTCGCGCACGTCGATGTAGCGATACGGGTACTTGGGGTGGTAGAAGCGGTACGCCTTGCCCGTCGCCAGGGTCTCGTCCTCCAGCGTCAGGAGGTCCGCCACCGGCGAACCGGAGCCGTTGTAGAAACGGTGGACCTGCTTGACCCCGGGATCGGTGATCTTGTCGGGATTGTTGGACACCTTGATGGTGGGCACGAACCTCCCGCCGTTCTCGATGGCCATGAGCTTGTATACCCCGGTCAGGGCGGGGTCATCCTTGCCGGTCACCAGGTGGGTCCCCACGCCCCACATGTCGATCGGGGCCCCCTCGGTGATCAGCTGGTGGATGATCCCTTCGTCCAGCTCGTTGGAGGCTGCGATCTTGGCATGCTCGAGCCCCGCTTGGTCCAAACGCTCCCGGACCTTCTTGCTCAGGTACTCCAGGTCCCCGCTGTCTAGGCGCACCCCGAAGCTCGTGTGCCCCTGGGCTTTCAGCTCCAGGCCGACCGTGATGGCGTTCTTCAGGCCGCTCTTCAGGGTGTCGTAGGTGTCGATCAGCAGGATGCAGTTCTCCGGGTAGATCTCGGCGTAGCGGCGGAAGGCGGCCAGCTCGCTCTCAAAGGACATGACCCACGAGTGGGCCATGGTTCCGCTCACCGGGATGCCGTAGCGCTTGCCCGCCAGGGTATTGGAAGTGGCCGCTGCTCCCCCGATGTAGGCCGCCCTGGCCGCCGACAGGGCGCCGTTGACCCCATGAGCGCGGCGCATGCCGAACTCCAGGATTCTGCCCCCCTCGGAGGCCAGATAGATCCGGGCGGCCTTGGTGGCGATCAGGGTCTGGTAGTTCAGCATGTTGAGAAGCAGGCTCTCCAGGAGCTGGGCTTCCATGAGCGGAGCCTCGACCCGCAGCAGCGGCTCGTTGGGGAACACGATGCTGCCTTCGTCCATGGCATGGATATCGCCGGAGAAGCGGAAATCCGCC
>JAFGFV010000303.1 GCA_016930895.1 Spirochaetales bacterium
ATGCGACCACACGGGAGACAGGTACTGTTTGGCTTCGTGTTCCATGAGGTGGCTCCTCTCCATGTCCTCTTGCGGTTGTGTTATCCCCGGGCCGCGGGCCGGGAGTCCAGGAAGCGGCGGATCTCTTCAATGACGCGCTCCCGGACCGGATCGGCTTCGATCAGGACCTCGTGCCTGGCCCCCTCGAGGCGGACCCGGGTGCAGGTCGGGCAGCGGCGGCAGAAGCGTGCCTGCGGCCGCCGGAGCACCACCCGGTCTTCTGCGGCTGCGAGCAGGAGCACCGGCGCCCGCACCTCTCCTGCCGCCGCCAGGGCCCGCCCCCCGGCCTGCGTGAGCTCCCGGAGCCACCGGCGGGTGACTCCTCCCAGCACAATCTCCGGGTGCTCCGCCGGGATCGCTTCTTCCCAGAGGCCCCACCGCGCCCGGCTGTGGGAGATCACGTTCTCCTCGAAGCTGCGCCGCCGGGCACGCTCCTCTCCCGGGGCGTACTCCTCGCCCCGACCGGGACGATCGAGGGTTTTGGCCAGGAAGCGGATGAGCCCGCCGGGCAGGGGCCCGAGCCTCGGCGCGAATGCCGGTGAGCTGAGGATCGCTCCGTCGGCCAGGCCGGGACGCTCCTGCAGCAGGCGCGCTGCCACCACGGCCCCGGTGGAATGCCCCAACAGGACCACCCGGCGGGGTCTGCGCACCTGGACGACCCGCCGCAGAAAGGCCGCCAGGTCTTCCACGTAGTCTTCGAAGCGCTCCACGTGCACCTTGCGGCGGTCGGGGAGCAGCCGGTCTGAATGGCCCATGCCTCGATGGTCCAGCCCGTAGAGGCTCCAGCCCCACCCGCGCAGATCGTAGAACAGCTCCGCGTACTTGAGGCAGGGCTCTCCCTTGCCGGGCAGGAGGACCAGGGCGCCGGCCGGCGACTGCGCGGGAAAGCCGACGTAGCTCAGGCTCACGCCGCCGGCACCGGGCAGCGTACCCTGCTCACCCCTCGCGTAGTGCGGGAGAACCTCGGACTCGTGGCGCTGCCGGATCGCGCGGCTCTCCGCGAGGGACTCCCCCTCCATGGCGGACGGTTTCCGCTTCCGTGCCGAGCTTCTGGCAGGCCTCTCGCCCGAGGCCGCCTACTCCCAGAGCCGGAAGTGGGGGTACTCGTCGGTCATGAGCCCCACGTAAGCGATCACCCGATAGCCCCAGCGCTGGATCCCCATGATCAGCCTGAAGATGTCCCGGTGGTACTTCCCGGTGAACAGCAGGAGCACGGCCACGATCAGGATCAGCACCCACTGCAGGCCCGCGAAGGGCACGCTCGGTTCGGGCCCTACGCCCGCTCCCCACCCTGCCAGCGCGGCCAGGATGGCATAGTGGGGGATGGCCAGGAACCATTTGACCAGGACCATCCCGTTCTTCAGTTTCTCGGGGTAGTCGATCTGAAGGTCCGCCGGATAGTCGAAGTCCTTCAGGGTGAAGGGCGGGTAGGCGTCCGTGCCGAGGGCGCCGTAGCTGTAGAAGCTGACCCGCCAGCCCCAGCGCAGCACTCCCACGTTGAAGTCGAACAGCCGCCGCGGGTATTTCCCGGTGAACAGAATGGCAAAGAAGGCGATCACCGTCACCACGACGGACGCCACCCCCAACGCGGCCAGCACGATCACGTGGGGAATCACGAGCAACCACTTCACGAGCCACAGGGCCCGGGAAGGCGGCTCGGAGAGCTCACCCTTGAGATGCACCGGATACGGCTTGTCGGCTTGGTCCATGATTGGCTCCTCCTTGCGGCAAGTTGATATGCGCGTGGCTCTCGGTCTCCGAGCCGCAGGCTCCCGGAGCCGAGTCGTTCCACCTCCCTAAGCTATCAAGGGCGCCGGGGTTCGGCAACTCGGGGTGCAAAAAAAAGCGAGATCCGCTCGCCTTGCTTTTGAAAAGTCGGCCGGCATCTGCTATGATGGGGCAGAAACTCAACGCACATTCCAGGAATCAGAGGCATGGAAGAACGAATCGGAGAAGCGCTGGTCCGTATCGGCGCGATGAAGCCGGAGCAGGTGGACGCGGTCCTCGCGGCCCAGCGGGGTGGTGACGACCGGCTGTTCGGAGAGATCGCCATCGAGAAGGGATTCATCAACGACAAGGCCATCAAGGCCTACCTGGATTCGAAGGCAGGGTGAGGCGCGCGGCCGGAACGTGGACCGGCGGAGGTGCCGGGTGGCGGATCAGCGTCGGCCGGCGGAAACGGCTCTGTCGTCGGCGTAGAGCAGGTGCGTGTTGCCCCGCAGGTCGTTGAACCAGAACTGCACCTTCCCGTTCTGGCGGAGGAAACACTCCGCGAGGGTGCGGCCCACGCAGGGCTCGATGCGGCCGAATTTCTCGAGTGCCTTGTGCAGAAGCTCGCGTTCCAGACTGATCACTTGCTCTTCGTCCTCGCTACCCTAGGAGAATCGGTCGGATCCTGCGGGGCTTGAGCCCTTTTTGAGCCGGCGATCCTTGAGCGCACGCACGGCGCTGATCCCTCCCTTGCCCCGGGCGGGCGAGTCCTGGTAGCATTTTCCAGTGGTCCCGGATCCCGCGATGAATGATCCCGTACTCGGCATAGACATCGGATCGGTGAGCGTCGCCGTGGTGCTGATGACACCGCAGCGGCGGGTCCTGCACACGGCCTACCGCTTTCACCGGGGCCTGATCCGGGAGATCTTGGCGGAGGAACTGGACAGGCTGCCAGCCCGGGTCCTCGGCGGAGTGGCCTGCACCTCCGGCAGTCCCCGGCTCGTGACGGGGTCCCGGGATTACGACGGCCGGCTATGCTTCATCGATGCGGCCCGGCGGGCGCACGGAGCGCTCGGCTCCCTGCTCGTGGTCGGGGCGGAGAAGTTCGCGGCCTTCCGTTTCGACACGCAGGGCCGGTTCCTGAACCTGCGGGCCAGCACCTCCTGCGCCGCGGGCACGGGGAGCTTCCTGGACCAGCAGGCCGGCCGCCTGGGGCTCTCCGGCAGCGCCCA
>JAFGFV010000304.1 GCA_016930895.1 Spirochaetales bacterium
CCCTGCACCCCCCAGTTGAAGATCAGGTTCTCCACCAGCTTGCGCTTGGCGCGCGGGTTCATCGCCGAACCCACCCGAAGGAAGAGGTTGGCCATGCCGCTGCGTTCCTCGATGTCCCGGGACAGGCCGCGGAGAAAGGCATTCAATCCCGGGTTGTTCACCGGCGTGTTCTGGAGCGCAGTGAGCTTGCGCAGGTCTTCGAGCCTGCCGGTGAGACTTCGGGTGATCTTGCGTCCCACCAGGCGCTTCACCACGGACGTTGTGACTGACATCGCATACCTCCCTAAACTGGTTCTTCCCTCAGGACCGCGACCAGGTTCAGGTTCAGGTCCCAGATCTTGGCAAGCAGCCCGCGCAGGGCCGACTGGTCGGCCACGGGGCCTGTCAGGACCGTGACCGGGACCCCGGAGGCGTCCTGATCGTGACGGACATCCATGTGATCCAGCCACTCCGACCAGCCCCGGTCGATTGTCCCCTGGACGACGATTCTGTACCTGAGCGCGGTTTCCGGCGCCATCATTGCGTCTGCAGGCAGCATAGCCGGGGGCGGGTATGGGTTTGACTGGACGAAAGTATGGTTTTTGCCTGCCCCCGAAACGCCGGGGTACGCCGGTGTTGGCGGCTCAGACCCCGTGGCGGAAGCCTCGATGTGCCCGCCGGCGGCCCTGCGGCGCAGCCGCCGGCCGCTTCTGCGGAGCTACCCAGAGGTGGACGTTGCCCGCCACCTCTTCGTCCAGGGCGATCATGGTATCCTCGCACTCCACCACGTACGAAGGCCTGCGCTGGTGAAGCTTGAGCTGAACCCCCGGGCGGATGAGCAGATTCTCCAGGCGGTGCATCTGCTGATCGCTGCGGGCGTATACGTAGGCCACCCGCGCCGACTCGCCGATCTCCAGCTGGGAGAGGGGGACCACCGAGCTCTCGACGGTCCGGGCTTGCCGCCGGCAGCACTCCCCTTCGGGGATCGGCATGCCGTGGGGACACTCCCGGGGGTGTCCGAGGAGGGTGCAGATCGAATCCACGAGCTCAGGATTGATGATGTGCTCGAACTCGCAGGCCCCCTTTTCGTATTCGACGCCGAGCACGTCGTGCACCAGGCGCTCCGCCAGGCGGTGGGACCGGATCAGCTGCCGGGTGTGGCTCTGGCCCTTCTCGGTCAGGGCGATCTGTTCTCCCCGCCGGGAGATGATGCCTTCGGCCTCGAGCTCCTGCATCAGCCGCTCCTGATAGTCCTCCCCCACCTCCTGCCGGAAATACGCGAGCTCCGGGTTCCCGTTCTCCCGCATGTACCAGAGGAGCTCCAGATACTCGTCTTTGGTGCGCGTCGGGTCCACCTTCAGCATTCCCCCTTCAGCATCCCGTCTCGAGCATCGCCTCTTCGGCGTCGCCTCTTCAGCATTTCCCGTCGTCGGCATTTCCCGTCAGGGGCCTACGTTCAGGAAGACCAGGATCCAGTAGAGAGCCCCCGCCAGGAGGAACGAGGAGACGTTGATGATCAGGGTCACGGCAACCCCCCTGGCCGTGCCGAGCTGCCGGCACATGGCCACGATGTTGGCGAAGCAGGGCACGAACATCGTGGTGATGACCACGGCCACGATGGACTGGACGTAGCTCAGGGTGCCGGCCTCGACCATGTTGAGCAGGAACCCCGCCGCCGCCTCGTGGCGGGCCAGGCTCAGGATCAGCACTTCGACCATGCTGATCGGCAGGCCCAGCCAGCCGACCACCACGGGCTTGAGGCCCCGCTGAAGGAGCGTGAGCAGGCCGAGGCGATCCACGGCAAAGAGCACGACCGAGGCGATCAGGAAGATCGGCACGGCCTCCTTCAGGAACCAGAGGATCCGGTAGTAAGTCTTCTTCAGGATGGCGCGGGCGCTTGGGAGGCGGATGGGCGGAAGCTCCTGGATGAAGTCACTCTTCTGGTCTTCCTTGATGATCTTGTTCAGGATGAAGCCGGCCAGCACCTCCACGAGGGCCAGGGTGCCGAAGGCGATCAGGAAGGCCCGCAGTCCCACCCGCCCGAGGATCGCCATGTCGATGGCGAGCTGGGCCGAGCAGGGAATGGCGAAGGCGATCAGGTAGATGGCGATCAGGCGCTCCTTGCGGGAGGAGATGCCCTTGGTGGTCAGGGTGGCCATAGTCTTGCAGCCGAAACCCAGCACGAGGCTCATGACGGAGCGCCCCGACAGGCCGATCCTGCCGAGAGCGCGGCGGGTCAGGACGGTCAGGTTGGGCAGGTAGCCGATGTCCTCCAGGACGCCCATGGCCAGGAAAAAGAGGGAAAGGATCGGCAGGACGGTCACGAAGGCGTTGAACAGCCCCAGGGTCAGAACCCCGTAGTCGCCGATCAGGAACTCGCTCCAGAACTGTGAGGGGACCCGGGAGGCGACCAAGCCCACGACCGGCTCTACGAGCCAACCCGAGAGAAACCCTTCGATGGAACCGGCCACGTGCACGACCAGGAGGTAGATCAGGAGGATGAACACCCCGAGGATCGGGATGCCCGTGAGGGGGCGGCGGCTGAGCCGCGCGAAGGCGTGGGCGAAACGCCCCGGCGGGCGCGGTTCCCGGGCGGTGGCGTCCTGGACCATCCGCTCCACGAGCTGGCTCCGCCGCCTGGCCAGCTCGCGGCTCACGCTCCCCTGGTGCTCGCGGCGGACGTGCTGCAGGGCCCGCTCCAGCTCCTCGGAAGCGGCCCGGCCGGGCTCGCCGGACCCCGTCCGGCCCAGCTGCTCGCGGATGCTCGGCATCAGGCTCTTGTCGCCGTCGAGCAGGAGCAGGGCCTGCTTGCGGGCGAAAGGCACCTGCGGCGAAAGAAGATCCTGGATGGCGTCGATGCGGGCCTCCAGCTCCCGGCCGTGATACGGCCGCCAACCGCCGGGCTCGAGATCCACGAGCGCCGCCTTGATCTCCTCCACCCCGCGGTTGACCGAAGCCACGTGCTCCACGACCGGCACCTGCAGGTGCGCCGCCAGTCTGGCGGCGTGGATGGTGACCCCCCGGGCCTCGGTCTCGTCGACGGCGTTCAGAGCGATCACCATCGGGATCCCGAGCTCCACCAGGTCCAGGGTCAGCCGCAGGGAGGCCTTGAGGCGGTTGGCGTCGATGCACTGGATCAGGGCGTCGAGGGGTTCGCCGAGCAGGAGGTCGCGCACCGCAGCCTGCTCCTCCGAGTGCAGATAGAGGCTGTGCAGGCCCGGGGTGTCGATGAACTCGTAGGCCGTGCCCTTGAGGGTGAGGCTCTTTCTGCGGGTCTCCACGGTGGTGAGGGGGTAATTGGCGACCAGGGTGTATTCGCCGGTCAGTTCCGTATACAGCTGGCTCTTGCCCGTGTTGGGCAGCCCCACGATGGCCACCCTGCGGACAGGTCCCGGCCCGGAGCCGCGGTCAACGCGGCCTGCGCGCTCAGTGGGGCCAGGGCGGCCTGCGCGCCCAGTGGGGCGGGGGCGGCGGCCAGGGCGGCGCGAGCGCATGGCGCGAGGAGACTCCGGGCCGGCCGCGGCCGCCGGAAGGTAGGGCCGGTCGTTCGGTGCGTCGGCGGGCAGGCTATCGGCGGGTTCGCTGTCGGCGGGCAGGCTGTCGGCGGGCACGGAATTCCTCAGGCGCCCGGTGCCGGGCCGGCCGCGACCAGTCCGGTGGATTCGGAGGTGAACCATGTTCGTGTCCGTGAGCAATCTGCCGTCATGCAACGTGCCATCCCTGTCACTTCGGTTGCGCCCTACAAAGGTAATGCTGATTGCCGCGGTCGACAATAGGCACCTGCGGGGTCTCTACGGCCGAGGTCTCTATGGTCTCAGGGTCTCTACGGTTTCAGGGATCGGCGGAGCCCCCTACCGCGGGTCAGGCCAGGGGGATCAGCCCTATCGAGCGGGCCCGCGCTGCGGCCCGGGTGCGGTTGGGGACTCCCAACTTGGCGTAGATGTTGCTCGTATGCCACTTGACCGTGGGCAGGGAAATGAACAAACGGTCGGCCACCTGCTTGTTGCTCAGCCCTTGGGCGAGTAGCCGGAGGACCTCGAGCTCCCGGGTGCTCAGGGGTTCCAGGATTTCCTCCGCCTTGCCCTGCGGGCGGACCGCAGGGGACTCGCGGTCCAAGGCCGCCAGGAGCTTGCCGGTGTAGGGGCCGCCGATGCCTCGGGCGGCAGCCTCGTACAGGAGGGCATTCATCGGCGGCGGGCAGTCCAGGAACAACCGCACGTAGCCCTCCGACTCGGCGTATCGCAGGGCCTCCTCCAGGACGGCTAGGGCCGCGTCCCGCCTATCGAGGCGCCAAAGGCACAGGGCGCGGAGGGCGTGGGTCTCGATGAGCGCGTTGTGGCGCTTCAGGCGCTGGACTTCCTGGAGCAGCTCGTCGAGCACCCTGAGGGCCTCGTGGACCCTGCCTTCGGCGAGACGGACCCGGGCGAGGGTGGTCTGGGCCAGCTCCTGGATGAAGTAGGAGGCCATGGACCGGAGTCCCTTACGCTCTTCGATCCAGCGTTCGGCCCAACGACTGGCTTGCTGCAGCCGATTCTGTGCGGTCCACAACCGCGCCCGATTGAGGGTAACGAGGGTATCATCCAGGTCGCTGGCGTCGAACTGCGTGGCCAGCCTCTGGGCCTCGTTCATGGCCACGAGGGCCCCCTCGCAGTCTCCCTTGGCCTGGCGGACCCACGCCAGACCGATATTGCCCTCCAGGCCGCCGATCACGCCGAAGCCCTTGGTCAAGGCGATCCCCTCGTCGAAGCACGTCTCCGCCTGGTCGAGCTCGTTCCATTCCCGCCAGAGACCGCCGAGGCCGATTTGAACCAGTCCGGCGATCGGCGGGGCCTGTCCGTTGCTGCCTACCGCCTCGTGCCAAGCCTCCTCGTATGCGGCTTTCGCCCTGCCGAGCTCCGCGCGCGCGATGTGCAGCTCCGCCAACTCGCACAGGCACACGATGGCACCGGCCAGGTTATGGGCGGCACGGCTTTTGTGGACGTTCTCCTCGACGGTGCGGATGGTTGCCTCCACGTCGCCACTCTCGATGTAGGCGGCACTTGCCAGCAGGCGGATTGTGAGAATCCTGAACAGGCTGCCCTCGTCGAGATGCTCCAGGGCGTGTCTGCCCTGGTCGACGCTGTCGGCGAAGTTCCCCTCCAGGAAAGCCATGGTGGCGCCGAAAGCCAGGAGCTCCCCGTGCACCGAATCCTCTTCGCTGCACTTGTCCGCATGGGCGATCAGGGCCTGCGCCTTCTCCACTGGATTGCCCAGCAGAAGCAGAGCCAAAGCATGGTAGATGCACAGCCGCGGGCGGGACCGGACCAACGCCTCCGGCAGCATTCCGACCCATTCCACGAAGCTGGAGGTCTCTCCCCTCATCAGGCACTGTTCTGCGCCGGCCTCGATGAGCTGCGCCGCCATCTCGTGGTCCCCCCGCGCGAGCGTGTGGACGATGGCCTCGGCCGGGAACCCGTGCTCCTGAAACCAGGCGGCGGCCCGCCGATGGAGCTCCGGAATGTCCTGGGGACAATCGCGGGCCAGCCGCAGCCGGAGAAGCTCGGCGAAGATCCGATGATACCGGTACCACCGCCTTTCGGCGTCCAGCGGTTCAATGAACAAGCCACCCCGCTCCAGGAGGTCGAGGGTCTTCTGTCCCCCCAGCTGTCCGGTGAGGGCATCGCACAGAGGGCCCGTCAGGCGCTCCAGGATCGAGGTTCTCCGCAGGAAACTTTGGACGTGCTCGGGCTGGCGTTGGAACACCTCCTCGACCAGGTAGTCGAGGACGTAGCGATTGGAGCCCGTGAAGGCCGCGATGAAGGCCGCGGCATCGTCGCGGCCCTGGAGCGAGACGGCGGCCATCTGCAAGCCCGCGATCCAGCCTTCGGTGCGCAGGCTCAGGGCGTCCAGCTCCTGTCGGGACAGGTGAAAACCCATCAGGCGGTTCATGAATGCCGCGGTTTCGCCGGAGTCGAAACGCAACTCGGAGGCCCTGACCTCATTGAGCTGCCCGCGCGCCCGCAGGGCGGCCAGCGGCAGGGGAGGGTCGGCCCG
Organism: Spirochaetales bacterium; assembly: GCA_016930895.1. The sequence continues at coordinate 6,013 of JAFGFV010000304.1, forward strand.
CGAGGAGACAACGATGTGGACCTGGGGCGGCAGGTGTTCGACCAGGAAGGCCACGCTGGCATGGACCGTTTCTTCCGCGATGACGTGATAGTCGTCGAGTACCAGGGCGATCGGGGCGGGGATCTCTGAGAGCTCGTTGAGCAGCCGCGTGAGAACCGCCTCGCGCGCGGAGCGGTGTAGCGGCTGCAGTTTGAACGACAGCCCGCGGCCGAGCTCCGGGTGGATGACCTGCAAAGCCGCAAGGCAATAGGCGATGAAGCGTGCGGGGTCGTTGTCACTGTCTTCGAGAGTGAGCCAGGCCACCGGGCGAGGGCACCGACCGGCCCAGGCCACGAGCAGAGTGGTCTTGCCGAACCCGGCAGGGGCCGAGACGAGGGTCAGCTTCCCGTGGAGTGACTGCTCGATACGTTCGACCAGCCGTGGACGATCGACCAGCTCGGGCCGCAGCGGCGGAATGTTGATCTTGGTTTTCAGGAGGGGCTGCTGCAGCGACTCCCCCATTTCAAACTCATTCAAGAGTGCGGCTCGGAACTCCCCGCATGTCCGACGCGGGCTAGAAGGTGATGACCTTGTACCCCTGCTCCATGAACGAGGCGATGCTGGGGTGCCCGGACATCTCCTCGAGCAGGTGAAGCCCTTGAGCCCGGGCGGCCTCCAACGTCCCGGTCTTGGCGGAGCAGGCCTTACAAACGCCCACAAGCAGCACGGTCTCTTTGACCTGTTCGTACAGGCCGTGCAATGGATGATCCGGGGCACCCAGCGCGGCGACGAGTCCTGTGGCGGACCCCTCGATCACGACCTTCACTTCGAAGAGCCTGTCGTTGAAATCCAGCGCGTTCAACAGGACGTGGGTGAAGCACATCGGATCCCCGTTGAAGGCGAACAGAACAACTTTGTCCACGCGGGCACCTCCTCTGCGGCTATCCTACCGCGGATTTGCTGCTTTGGATACAAGGAAAAAGCCTGGAGGCGGTGGGGCCCACCCGGGACCTGGGTCCACCCCCCCACCCTGACCTGCTAGCACCTGCGCCTGCCGGCACCCGGGCCTTCGGCGCCGCAGCCGCCCACTGGAGCTTGAAAATCCCCGCGTGTTCTGTACACTGAAAGGCATACGAGGGAGATCCGTCCGGGCGGACCCGTTGCGGCGGGGCGCTCCGGTTCTACGATGTTCCCAACTCTGTGCGTGCCGGCCGGGGGCTGAGGCGGTCGGGTGCGACCCCGGGTGCAGTTGCCTCCTGGCGCGGCAGCGGAGAGAACTGCGCGGAAGGTCGAGGTTCCTTCAAGTCTGGATGCCGGCCTCGAGACTGGATTCCGGGCGGAAGAAGAGGGGTCAAAGGCAGTCCAGCGGGCTCTGCACGCCCAGCTTGTTCTTGGTGGCCACATGGGTGTAGATCATGGTCGTGGACACGTCTGCGTGTCCGAGCAGCTCCTGGACGGTGCGGATGTCGCAGCCCTTCTCCAGCAGGTGGGTGGCGAAGCTGTGCCGGAGGCTGTGGATCGAGGCAGACTTGGCGAGCCCGGCGTCGTTCAGTGCCCGATGAAAGGCCTTCTGGAGGGTCGTCGGGTACAGGTGGTGGCGACGGGCAGTCAGGGTCAGCGGGTCCACCGAGAGCCGCGTGGAAGGGAACACCCAGAACCAGCCCCACTGATTGCCGGCGTTCGGGTACTTGCGACTGAGTCCGGCGGGAACCGAGACGCCTGCAATCCCCATGCGCCGATCGTTGTCGAAAAGCTTTCGGACCCGGTGCAGCTGGCTGCGGAGCCGGCCGGCTGCTCGCGCTGGCAGGACAGTCTCGCGGTCCTTGCCGCCCTTGCCGGAACGGATGCACAGGCAGCCGCGAGCGAAGTCCACGTCCTTGACTCGAAGGCAGAGGCACTCGCTCAAGCGGAGTCCGGCGCCGTAGACGAGTTGAGCCATGAGGGCGTGGGCCCCGGACATCCGATCGAAAATACTTTGGACTTCGGCGGGAGTGAGCACTACTGGCAGCCTTCTCGGGGTGTGAGCGGGAACCACGGCACGCAGGTCCGTGACTGTCTCGAATAGGACGTTCCTATAGAGAAACAAGAGGGCATTGAAAGCCTGTTTCTGGGTGGAGGCAGACACTCGGCGGTCCACAGCGAGGTGGGAGAGAAAGCTCTTGAGGTGGTCCTGGGTCAACGAGCGCAGGGACAGGCTCTGTGTGAACGTCCGGAACCGGGTCACCCAGGACAGGTAAGTCTTCTCAGTCCTGTAGGCGAGGTGTTTCAGCCGCATGAGACGGATCAGGGCGGCGGGCAACTCGTCCCACGTGGCTGGGGCCGCAGGAAGCGCGGGATGCTTGGTGTCGCGTGCGAAGGCACCTGGGACACGCGGCTCCGGGAGCGACGGGCGGGCTGGCTGGAGCTGCTCCTTGGCTTGCGGATCCCTGCCGGCCGCAGCATCCGGCGGATCCGCGAGACCCTGGATCTTGTGCCGGTGGTACCAGTACAAACGCAAGGCATCCCTTGCCTGATCGACCTGCCAATCTTCCCGAAAGCGTGAGAGATCACTGAGAAAACTCTCGAATGGAGCG
>JAFGFV010000045.1 GCA_016930895.1 Spirochaetales bacterium
GGCCTTGCGGGCCCGCATGATCATCTGGGTCATGTTGGGATGGGCGTGGGGCGGGTTGGCCCCCCAGAGCACGGCGCAGCGGGAACGCTCGTAGTCCGGCACCGGCCAGGCCCCCTCGACCAGGCGATAGCCGAAGTAACGGCCGTTGTAGCACTGGGAGTCGTTGGAGAAGTAGTTCGGCGTCCCCAGGGCATGGACGAAGCGCCGGGCCAGCTCCTCCTCCTGGGCAAAACCGACTGCCTCCCCTTTCCACACGCTGATGCTCCGGGTGCCGTAGCGCTCCCGGACCGACAGGAGCCGCGCGGCGATCTCGTCGAGGGCCTGTTCCAGGGGGATCTCCTGCCAGCCGGAGGGCGTGCGCTTGAGGGGCCGCTGGAGGCGGTCCGGATGGTAAACCATGTCGACCGCGGCCCGGGCCTTGACGCACAGGCGGCCGCGGTTCCAGGGGTGGTCCTTGAAGCCGTCGATGTCGACGATCCGGCCGTCTTCCAGGTAGACGTTGATGGCACAGCGGTCGTCGCACATGCGGCAGAGGCTCTGCACGACCTGGCGTTCCGGGTGGGATTCCTGCTCCCGCGGCGGCTTGGCGGCAGGCGCCGCCTTCGACCTGGCGGAGGGTGTCGTTCCAGACATCAGCTTTTTCCTTCCCGGCCCGGGGCCGTTCGCCTTTCCAGGCCCAGCAGGCGCTTGAGCCGGGCGTCGAGGTTCTCGCGGCGACCGGCGTGGGCCTCCTCGGCCTCCACAAACTGCAGCGCCCCGGAGATGCAGAACTTGACGCAGGCCGGGTCGCCGCCGCACAGGTCGCACTTGCGGCTGACCATGGCCTTCGCGTCGAAGTGGATGCTTCCTGACGGGCAGGCCAGGAGGCACATCTTGCAGCCCGCGCAGCTCTCGGGATCGATCTCCACCGCCCCGCTTTCCGGGTTGCGGCTGATCGCTCCGGCCGGGCAGATCTCCATGCACCAACCGTCGGTGCAGTGGATGCACGTCCAGGGGATGCAGACCCTCTCCTCCGGGTAGAAGTTGACCCGGATATTGGAGAAGCGGGTGTCGAAGTCCCCGGTTTGCCTGAAGGCGCAGGCGTACTCGCAGTTCCTGCAGGCGACGCAGATGGTTGGATCGACCACGACGATGCGCATCCGGACGCTCCTCTCGCTGGTAATCAGGTCCCTGCCCGGGCGTACTGCCGCCCCAGGAGGGTGCGCCACTGGGCGGCAGAAACCCCGCCGCCGGCAACGAATCGCTCCGGCTCCGGCAGGGGCCGCCGGAGGCGGACGAAGGGCCGCAGCTGTCCCAGGAGGGCGGCGTCCGCGGCTTCCCCGATCACGACCGCTCCGACCGGGACCTGCTCCCGGGTCAGGAGGCGGACCAGGCGCGGCCCGGCCGGATCGAAGCGCTCCCAGAGCTGAAGCCCCCCACGATCCCCGGGGGTTCCGGAGGTTGTGCCCTCCGGGAGGGGCTCCCCGGGAAGGCGCCCCATCGAGGCCACCGTGACCCCGAACATCTCCGTGACGTTCATGTTCAGGCTGCCGCGATAATCCGTGGGGTGTCCGGCCATCTCCTGCCCTGCGATCTTGCCGTGCTCCACCGCCGTGGGCCAGAGGGCGTGGGACTCGTGGGGCTCCCCGTACGCGGTGGGTCCCAGGGCCACGTCCCCGGCCGCATACACCCCCGGCAGGTCCGTGCGCATGCGCGCATCCACGGGGATGCCCCGCCGGGCTTCCGGCAGGCTCTCGAGGATCAGCTCGGCGTTGGCCCGCACCCCGGTCCCGACGATGATCAGATCGAAGCTCTCGGGGGTCCCGCTCTCGCGGGTCCAGACCTGCAGGCTCCCGCCCGCGCCCCGCTGCACGGCTTCGGTGTGCACCTCGGTGCGCAGGTCGACCCCGCGCGCCCGGATGCGCTCGGCCAGCACCGCGGCCGCGGGCTCATCGAGCACCCTGGGCATGATCCGCGGCAGGAGCTCGAACACCGTCACCTTGAGCTCCCGGGCCAAGGCCGCCCAGGCGGCCTGCAGGGATACGAAGCCCGAGCCGAGCACCAGGACCCGCTTGCCGGGTTCGAGCAGGGGCTCGAGGGCGAGGGCGTCCGCGAGGGTCCACAGGTGCCAAATGCCGGGTCCCTCGAGGCCGGGAACCGGCGGCTTGACCGGGCTGGAGCCGGTGGCCACGAGCAGGCGGTCGTAGGGCAGGCGGCGGCCGCCGCGCAGGTGGACGGTGCCCTGGGCCGGATCCACGCGCTCGACCCGGGCCTGGAACAGGCACTCGGCCCCGAGGCGCCGGTAGTCCGCCGGGCGGCGGATGAACAGCCGCTCGTACGGCAGGCGGCGGCGCAGGTAGTAGGGGAGGAGGACCCTCGAGTAGGCCGGGCCCGGCTCCTCGGAGACCACCGTGACCGCGGAATCCGCGTCGAGGCGGCGGAAGCTTTCCAGTGCGTTGAGGCCGGCGGCGCTGTTACCGATGATCACGATCTGCATGGCTTGCGGTCCGCTGCATTATAGGGAGAAAAGCTGACTGCCTCAATAGGAAATGTTCATTCGCGGGATCTCCGGCGGCGGCTGGCGCGTTTGGCGCTGGAGGGCTACAATAATCCACGGCTCTCGCGCGTTCATATCCCCAAGATCCCCCAAGGAGGGTTCCTGCATGACCGGAGGCAATCCCGGCCCGGAAGGGGCGAGAGGCGAAACCAGGCACGGGGCGGGGCACGGCGCCCGGCATGACCGATCGCACCTGGCAGGCGAGCATGCCTTCACCGACGTGGGCCAGCTGATCCTGCTCGCGATCTTCCTGGCGGTCTGGGTCACGGACTCGTTCCTGTTTCGCTACTCTCTGATCGGTGCCGCGGTCGTACCCGTGTACGTCCGGATCCCCCTGGGCGTCGCGGCCCTGGCGGCTGCCGCGGCCCTGGCCCTGCCGGCGCACAAAGCGGTGTTCGGGAATTCGGACCGCGAGCCCGGCCTGGTTACCGGCGGGGTGTTCGCCCGGGTCCGCCACCCCATGTACCTGGGATCCTGGCTGCTGCCGGTGGCGCTCACGCTCCTGACCGGCTCGGTGGCAGCCGCGGCGGTGTGCGTGGTGATCCTCCTGTTCTATCTCGGGGTATCCCGGCACGAGGAAAGGCTCCTCCTGGAGAAGCACGGGGCCGCGTACCGGGAGTACATGGGGCGGGTTCCCTGGTTCTTTCCGCTCCGGCTGCGGCGCCGAGACGCCAAAGACCGATCCACGCCGTAGGGCCTCGACCACCGGAGCACGCAATCCCGCTGTCTTCAGCCAGCGGATGGCAGGATAATCCGCACGTCCGCGGCCACCGCTCCCCGCTCGAACACGAACACCGGGTTCAGGTCGAGCTCACGGATCTGGGGGTAGGCGAGCCCGAGTCGGGAGAGGGACGCGAGCAGCTCGGCGGCGGCGCCGATGTCCCGGGGCGGCTGCCCGCGGAAGCCCTCGAGGAGCCGGAAGGCCTTGAGCTCGGAGAGCATGGCTATCGCCTCTTCCCGATCGAAGGGGGCGATGCGCATGGACACGTCCTCCAGGAGCTCGGTGAGCACTCCTCCGGAGCCGGCGATCACCACCGGGCCGAAGTCGCGGTCCTGCTTGAGCCCGGCGATCAGCTCCACCCCCCCGGAGAGCTGGCGATAGAGCATCACGCCCCGCAACCCCCGGCTGGAGAGGCGCCTCGTCATCTCGCGAAAGGCCTCGTGCACCCGCTCGGGGCTGTCGAGGCCCAGGGCGATCCCTCCCACCTCGCTCTTGTGCAGGATCTCCGGCGAGACGGCCTTCAGGACCACGGGCAGCCCGAGCTGCTGCAGGGCGCCCTCCAGCTCCGCCTCCCGGGTGACGAAGGCATGCTCGGGGAAACGGAAGCCCTGCTCTTCGAGGAAGGCGACGGCCTGCGGCTCGAGGACCGGCCCGGAGGCGGCCAACGGTGTCGAGGGGACCCCGGGCGGCGCCGCCGGGCCGGCCCCGCCGCCACCCCTCCAGCCGGGGCGCTCCTGCTCCCGTGCGTACTCGCGCATCTTGGCCAGCACGTACGCAGCTCGCTCCCCCGTGGGGAAGCTGGGGATCCCGGCCTGGGCCAGCCGCGCGCAGCCGGGCTCCACCATCTGCCCGGCCATAAACACCGCCGCCACGGGCTTGCGGGGATGGCGGGCGGCGGCCTCGCAGATCCCTTGGGCCAGGGCGGCGGAGTCCAGGAAGGGTGTGCTCACGTCGATGGCGATGGCCCCATCGTACTCGCTCTCCAGGAGGGCCTCCAACACCCGCCGGTAGTTGTCCCGGGTCCCCTCCACGGTCAGGTCGACCGGGTTGGCGAGGGCGCACTGTGGCGGCAGGAACCCGCGCAGGCGGGCCTGCAGGGAGGAGCTGGTCTCGGCGATCTCGAGCCCCAGCTCCTCCGCCCGGTCGCTGGTCAGGATCCCCGGCCCGCCGGAGTTGGTGACCACGGCGATCCTGTCCCCC
>JAFGFV010000305.1 GCA_016930895.1 Spirochaetales bacterium
ATTTCCCGGGAGGAGCGCACGCAGCGTCCGCACAGCACGCAGCGGTTGCGGTCGATGTACACGTCCGGGTGGCTGCCGTCCAGCTCCTTCTTGGGGAACAGGTACGGATAGCGGGGGGCCATCATCTGGAAGCGGTAGGCCAGGGCCTGCAGCTCACAGTTGCCGCTCTTCTCGCAGGCGGGACAGATGTGGTTGCCCTCCACGAAGAGCATCTCGATGATGCTCTTGCGCATGTCGTTGAGCTCCTCGGTGTCGTTCTCGATGACCATCCCGTTCCCGACCACCATGGTGCAGGAGTTGATCGGCTTGCCGTTGACCTTGACGGTGCAGATGCGGCAGTGGCCGCCCGGGGAGAGGTCCTTGTGGTAGCACAGGTGCGGGATGTAGATGCCCGCGGCGGTGGCCGCCTCGAGGATGGTCTGGCCGGCCTTCGCCTCCACCGGTTTGCCGTCGATGATGATCTTGACCTTATCGTCGCTCATGCCTTGTGCTCTCCTGTATCTGCGAATTTTCGCCCCGTCACTTCACAGTACTCGCTGAAGGCGCTTTCGATGTCGAAGTAGGGGATGAACTCCTGGTCCGTGATCCGCGCCTGGTACAGGTGCGGGAAGTTCTGCAGGGTGGTCAGGACCGGGTTGCCCGCAGTCTGGCCGAGACCGCAACGGCTCATGGTCTTGACCGTATTGCCTAGGGCCCGCAGCTCCTCGAGGTCGGAGGCGGTCCCCTTCCCGCTCAGGATCTTGTCCATCTTCATCTTGAGGAGGGTGGTCCCCACCCTGCAGGGCACGCACCAGCCGCAGGATTCCTCGACGAAGAACTCGTTGAAGATCTGCACGATCTCCAGGATGTCCCGCTGGGGCCCGAACACGATGAACGACCCGCCGGTGGGCATGTCCTCGAAGCTGATTCGCCGGCCGAAGTCCTTGGGAGCCAGGCACTGCCCCGAAGGCCCGCCGACCTGCACGGCCTGGGCGTCGGCGCCCCCGACCAGCTCCAGGAGCTGGTCCACGGTCAGGCCGTACTCGACCTCGTAGATCCCGGGGCGCTCACAGTCCCCGGACACCGACAGGAGCTTGGTCCCCGTGGAGTCCCGGGTGCCGAAGCCGGCGAACCACTCGGCGCCCTTTTCTAGGACCCGGGCCGCCGCGCACAGGGTCTCCACGTTGTTGACCGAGGTCGGCTGGTTCAGGTATCCCTTCTGGACCGGGTAGGGCGGGCGGTCCCGGGGCGCCCCGCGCTTGCCCTCCAGGCTCTCGATCAGGGAGGATTCCTCCCCGCAGACATAGGCCCCCGCCCCCATCTGGATCCGGATGTCGAAGTCGAACCCCTCCCGTCCGGCCACGTTGGAGCCGAGCAGTCCGTGGCGCCGCCTGCGGGCCAGCACCTGCTCCAGGTGCGGCCACAGGTAGGCGTATTCGGCCCGCAGGTACAGCAGTCCCTCCTGGGCGCCGATGGCGAACCCCGCCACGGTCATTCCCTCGAACAGCAGGTCCGCGGACTCGGTCAGGATCACCCGGTCCTTGAAGGTCCCCGGCTCCCCCTCGTCGGCGTTGCAGACGATGTAGTGGGCGCCGGGGGCCTTGCGGCAGAAGCTCCATTTCATGCCGGTGGGGAAGCCGGCCCCGCCCCGGCCGCGCAGCTTGCTCTTGTTGACCTCTTCAATGACCCCCTCCGGGCTCATGTTCAAGGCCCGGCGCAGGGCGCTGCCGTTCTCGAAGGGCGCCAGCACGACCGGCCCGACCTGCCGGATCCCGAGCTGGACCTCGGCGTTCGGGAACAGGTCGCTCTTGCCCACCTGTCCCTTGTCCTTGCGGATCGCCTCCACGATGGCCGGGACGTCCTCCGGCTTCAGGCCGGTCAGGACCAGGTCCCCCACCAGCGCCACGGGGCCTTGGTCGCACATGCCGACGCAGGAGGTGTACTTCAGGGTAATCACCCCGTCGGGGGTGGTCTCTCCGAAGCGGATGCCGAGCTCCTTTTCGAAAGCCGCGGCCACCTGCTTCATGCCGTGCATCTGGTCCACGACGCAGTTGGACAGGCGGATCGTACACTTGCCCGCGGGCTCCCGGTCGAAAAAGGAGTAGAAGCTCGCCATGTCCTCCACCTGCACCCGGTGGACACCCATGGCCCGGGCGATCGCGTCGATGGCCTCCTCGGAGAGGTACCCCGTCTCGCCGTGGACATCGCGAACCACATCCATCAGCCGGTGTGGGTCCTTGTGGTACGTGTCTGCGATCCTCGCGATCACTGCAGCGTCGACTTTCGCCATGCCGAATGCCTCCTCGCTCTCAGCCTTTGCATGAAATGGGTCGTCTGTCGGATGTTCGTGCGCTCGGGTGCGCCCACGTTATGGTGGGAGGGTATCGTGAATTTCTTCACCCTATGCCAACAAAATCATATGCCGCGATGCCCCGCTTGTCAAGAAAAAAACTTGACAGGAACAGATAGAATTCCCGGCGACTGGATCACAGCACCACGAAGGAAGGGTTCACCAGCTCGGGCTTGTTGTAGACCAGCTCCCGGCCGCTGTCCAGGGCGGTCATGCGCTTGCCGACTTCCCGCACGACCGCGTGCGCCGCCGCGGTGTCCCATTCCATGGTCCGCCCCAGGCGCGGGTAGATGTCCGCCTCCCCGGCGGCGATCACGCAGGGCTTCAGCGCGCTGCCGAGCGGGCGGATCTCGATCCGCAGTGCGTAGCGCCGCAGCCCCGCCAGGTAGCTTTCGAACGCCGGGCCCCCGTGGGAACGGCTGGCCATGACCGTGAGGCAAGGGTGCGGGCGGCGTTCGTCGAGCTCCAGGGAGCCGCGGTACGGCAGCCGTTCGGCCACCGCGAGCAGGGCCCGGAAGCCTGCCTCCCTCGGGTCCTCCTCCCCGGGGGCGGCGGGTCCCACGGCCGCAGCCGCGGCATCGGCCCGGGGCAGGCGATAGGCCCCGCCCGCCCGCAGGGCAAAGTACAGAATCCCCAGTACCGGGCCGTAGACCACCCCCGCGAGCGGTCCCTCGCGGTCCATCAGGGCGATGTTGACGGTGAACTCCCCGTTGCGCTTGACGAACTCCTTGGTGCCGTCCAGGGGATCGACCAGCCAGTAGGTTTCCCACCTTTGCCTCTCGGCGAAGGGGACGTCGCTGCCCTCTTCGCTCAGGATGGGATAGGGGCTGTCGGTCCCCAGGCGCTCCAGGATAACCCGGTGGGCGCGGCGGTCCGCCTCGGTGATCGGGGTCAGGTCCTCCTTGGTGTCCACCGTGAACTCCCGGCCGTAGACCTCCAGGATCTCCCGGCCGGCCGCCAGAGCGGCCCGCACGGCCGACACCAGGTGGTCGCCGAGCACGTTCACATCCATCGGCACGGGTCCCGCTTCATCCCGACGACGCCGGCGTGCTATCCTGCCCGCTCGCGTCCTCGTCTGCTCCGATCCTGAGGATGATCTCCCGCTCCGGGGCCACGCCCTTCAGGGAGCCGATCACCGCGACGTTGACCTTGGTGATGATCTCCTTGGCGAACAGGTTCAGGGGAATCCTCTTGCCCCCGACGTGGAGCTCGACCTTGCGCATCCCTTGCCTCCTTCCCGAGCACCCTCTGCTCACCGCAGCCGCCTGGGCCTCGCGTTTGCCCCGGATTGTACCCCGAAGCCGCCGCCCATTGACAGCACCCGAGGCGCCGTCCTAAGTTGAGCGGCGATGGTTGCTCGACATTCTATAGAAGAATCTCCCGCTCCACGGCGCCCTTTCGTCGTAGCCGTGGTGGGGCTCAAGAACAGCGGCAAGACCACCGTGGCCGAAGCCCTGATCTCCGGGCTCGCCGCCCGAGGACTGCGCGTGGCGGCCATCAAGACCTCCCATGTGGCCAGGCTGGACCTCGAGGGCCGGGACTCCCGGCGGCTCTACGATGCCGGAGCGCACTGCGTGGTGGCCCAGGGCCGAGGGGAAACCCTGGTCGTGCGCCGCCACGCCCAGCCTCCACCCTTCCCGGCCCTCCTGCGCCTCCTGCCGGAGGACACCGAGGTGGTGATCGCCGAAAGCGGGACCACCGCCGGCGCCGACCTGGTCCTCGTGTGCCTGGTCTCCCCGGAGCAGCTCGAGGAGACCCTCGAGGTGCGCGGGGTGTCGCTGGACAGGGTGCGGGCCCTGAGCGGGCTGGCGGCCGCCGGTCTCGGCGGCTCGGACCACCCCGCAGCGCGCCTTCCCTTCCTGGATGCCGCCACCCCGGAGGGACGGGAGGCTCTGACCGCCCTGGTGCTCGAGGCCGCCGGCGGGCCGGCCGCCCCTACTTCTGACCCCAGAACGAGCTGAGGATGTGCCGCAGCTTGACCTCGAGGATCCGGTAGGAGTAGTGCTTGAGACAGCGGGCGTAGTTCCGTTCCATCATGGCCTGCACGCGTTCCCGGTCGCCCAGCAGCTCGCAGGTCCGCCGGATCGTCTCGTCCGAGATAAAGTCGTCCATCTCGATGACCTCGAAGCCCTTCGGCTTGATGTCGAAAAAGTAGATCGAGTAGTTGTTCACCAGGATCAGGCGCTTGAAGTAGATCGCCTCCAGGAAGGCGTTGCCGAAGCCCTCCGACAGGGAAGGATAGGTGACCAGGTCCGCGTGGGGATAGATGTCGAAGAGGGAATAGATCTTCCGGCCGTCGGGAGTCGTGCCCCGGACGTCGCCGATGATGTCGCTGATGAACAGGGCCCGGACCTTGAGCAGGTCCGCGTAGTCACGCACCCGCTGCTGGTATTCATACCCCTCGTCCCCTGAGGCGTGGGAAATCACCAGCGCGGCCTTCCTGTCCAGGCGGGCCACCAGCTCGATGGCGTGCTCGATGCCCTTGCGCTGCACCACCCGGGTCGGTTGCAGCACCAGCAGCTCGTCGGGGTCGATGCCCAGCGCCTGCCGGGCGTCCCGGGCGTACTGGTCCATCGGCGGAGGGGGTACCTCGAAGTTCATGACATTCGGAATCAGGGTGGCGCCGATCCCCGTGCGCAGGGCGAGCTGGTTCTGTCCGGAGGAGTTGATCACCACGTGCTGGATCGAGTTGAGGTGCGGCGGGTAGCTGGAGTTGAAGTAGTCCCACACGCAGTTGTTCAGGAACCGCTTGCGCTCCCAGAAGAAGTCGTGGTGGTGGGCGATCGTCTTGATCTGGGTCTCGGCGATGACCTCGGTGATGGCCAAACCCAGGGGGATGTTCAGCGGAATGGTCAGGGAGTTCTCGGGGATCAGGATGTCCACGTCGAACTTCCGGATGAACTCGTAGATCCGCTCCTTGAGGCGCTCGCGCATCTGGTGGATCTTCCGGGTCACCTCGGGCGCCCTGGCGACCTGGCCGAAGCAGCCGTCGTAGATCTCCCGGATCTCCGGGTGTTTGAAGTGCGTTTCCTCCACCAGCAGGGAATCCTCGGGGGGGGTGTCCAGCTCCCCGCCCATGTACACGCACCGGTGACCCCACTTGCGGAACACCTCCGCCCACTTGCGGGTCTCCAGGCTCACGCCGTCGGTGCCGGCGAAGCGAAAGGAGAGAAACCCGACAGTCCGGTGATTGTTCAACTTGCCCTCTGCCATGCTCGGCTGCCTCCGCTGCTTCCGCGCGCCCCGCTCCCTACCGGGCCAGGGCCCGCTGACTGCTCTCCACCTGCTCCCAGCGCCTGCCGAGGCGCTCCTGCTCCTCGAGGTTCGCCTCCAGCGCCGCCTTGATCCTGCGGACCTGCTCGCCGTCCCGGTACACCTCCTCCCGGGTCAGCTCCTGTTCGAGTCGCGCCCTCTCGCCTCCCAGCTCCTCCAGGCGGTGCAGCAGCTGCTCCTCCTCCCGCTGCAGGCGCCTGAGCTCGGCCTGCTGCTGCTTGATCTCGCGCCGGAAACGCTGGGCCCCGCTCGATTCCCCCGGAGCGGGCTCCTGGGCGGCGGCGGCTGCTCCCGCGGCCCCGCCCCGATCCGCGGCCACCCCCTCCCGCGTCTCCTGTTCCTTGCGCCACCGGTAGTACTCAAAATCCCCCGGGAAGCTGCGGGCCCGCCCCGCCTGCAGCTCCAGGACGCGGTCGGCCAGGGCCTCGATGAACTGCCGGTCGTGGGACACGAACACCACCGTCCCGGGGTAGCGCTGCAGCGCGTCCAGGAGCACGTCCTTCGAGATCAGGTCCAGGTGATTGGTGGGCTCGTCCAGGAACAGCAGGTTCACGGGGGCCAGGAGCAGGCGCAGCAGGGCCAGGCGGCTCTTCTCCCCGCCGCTCAGCACCCCCACGCTCTTGTAGACCTCGTCGTCCCGGAACAGGAAGGCCCCCAGGAGGCCGCGGACCGAGGGCACGAGCTCGGTGGGGGCCCAGCTCTCCGCCAGCTCCAGCACGCTGCCGGCGAACTCCAGCTCTTCCAGTCGCTCGGGGGAGAAGTAGCCGGTCCGCACGTTCCGGCCGCGGCTCACGACCCCCTGGTCGGCCGCCTCCAGCCCCGCCATGATCCGCATCAGGGTGGACTTGCCCGCCCCGTTGGGACCCACCAGGGCCCACTTGTCGCCCCGGCTCACCTCCACGTCCACCGCCTGGAGGGCGGGAGTCTCGCCGTAGCGCTTGGAGACCCCTTCCAGTTTCAGGCACAGGGCGGAGCCCTGCGGAGGTGAGGGGAAACGGAAGTGCATGACCGGCCGCACCGGAGGTGGTTCCAGGTGCTCCAGGCGCTCAAGGGCGCGCACGCGGCTCTGAACGAGCCGGGCCTTGGAGGCGTTGTAGCGGAACCTCCGGACAAAGCTCTCCATCCGGGCGATCTCCTGCTGCTGCCGCTCGTACGCCTCCGCGGCCTGCTCCAGCTCCCGGCGGCGCCGCTCCTCGTACGCGCTGTATCGCCCCGGGTACTCCCTCAGGCTCCCCTGGTAGAGCTCCGCCACGGACTGCACGGTGGTGTCCAGAAAGTAGCGGTCGTGCGAGACGAGCAGGACCCCCGCCCGGCTGTCCCGCAGGTACCCCTCGAGCCAGTCCCGGGCCTCGAGGTCGAGGAAGTTGGTGGGCTCGTCGAGAAGCAGCAGGTCCGCCCCTTCGCACAGCACCCGCGCCAGCCCCACCCGCATCCGCCAGCCCTGGGACAGGGTGCCGACCCCCCGCTCCAGCTCCGAACGGGCGAAGCCCAGCCCCGCCAGCACCCGCTCGATGGTCTCCGCCCGGCGCGCGTAGCCGCTGGCCGCCAGGGCCTCCTC
>JAFGFV010000306.1 GCA_016930895.1 Spirochaetales bacterium
CCGGCCGCACAGCATCCTCGAGCACAGCCTGCCGGACGCCAAGATGGAGCGCCTGTACCGGGAAGACGACTGGGAGAGCCTCGTGCCGGAGGGCAGGGGCAGCGTGGAGCTGCGGGGCCGCCTGCGCCCGTGCGCGGTCTTCGAGAACGAGGACGACCTCACCACGGCGGGAGGCGAGGCGCTCGCCCGGCGCCTGGAGGAGGTCCTGGATGGGCTCTGGCTGCGCTGCATCGAGGCTGGAAGCAAAAAAAAGGCCCCGGGGAAACCCCCAGGACCCTGAACCCTTGGTCTATCGCTTCAATGATCGGAGTCCTGGGGCAAAACCATGAGAAAAAAGACACCACGCGGCGTCTGCGGCGGGGCTGGACTGTGGTACACTTGTTGTCTGGGCGTTTAGGAGGCGCAGTGCAATGAGCCTTCCCGAGCTGCTCGAGTTCCTGGAAGGGGAGCGATCCGCGTTGCTCGAGCGCGCGAGCGAGGTGTCCGACCTGTATCGCTCCCTCTCCGAGTCCCTGCGTACCCTGGCGGTGCCCTTTCGCAGCTCGCTCGCCTCGATGGGGAGCTTCGAGTCCGCCCTGAATCGGGAGAATCGGGAGCTCCGATCGACGGGAAAGCCCTCGGAGGGCAAGCCGGGGGACATGGAGCACAACACCTCCCGCCTGGTCGCCCTGATCAACCAGGTATACGCAGTCCGCAACCTCGTGCTTCCTGCTCTCGAGAGCACGGAGAGCGGCGAGCTGTCGCAGGTCAGGCAGCTCCACGCGGAGATCCTCGCCTTCCTCGAGGAGCTGTACCAGCAGAACACCGCCTGGATTCTCCAGGATCCCGGCGCCGAGGCCTCCATCATGGCCCGGCAGAAACGCCGGGACATCGAGGAGATCCTCAAGGAGGAGATCGATCCCTTCTTCGAGCGACTCACGGCCCTGCGCCGGGATCTGTACAGCCTGCGGCTGAACGTCGCCATTCGCCGGGACGCCGCCGCGTACCAGCGTGCGGTCGGCAGCCCGCAAGCCTTCGAAGGGGTGATCCAGGAGCAGTGCACCGCGCTCGGCTTGCCTTTCGCCCCCGAGCGGTCCCAGGAGCTGCTGCGGGACCTGGCGCAGGGGGAGGGCGAGCTGGAGCGGCGTGTCCGCGAGCGCCACGAGGAGCGCCCCGAGGAGGGGGAGGTCTCCGCCGCGGCGCTGCGGCGGCGATATCTCGCCGTTCTCCAGCGCTACCTTGCCCGGGTGAGCGACGTGTCGGCACTGCTGGCGGTGGCCGAGGAGGTCTACGACCTGTACCAGCCTCGCCCTTCCCTCATGGAGCGGCTGCGGGTGTTCTTGGCCCGGCTGTTCGGACGGGACGAGCGTCCACCCCGTCGGGACGTGGAGTTCAACTACGTGGTCGGGAAGGACCAGATCGAGCGCCGCAGGGCTTCCCTGGAGGACGTGATCCGGGGAGCCAACAACCTCGAGAAGATGCTCCTGCGGATCAAGAACCACATCAACGAGTACATGATCCACAAGCGCCTGGCCGAGTTCCCGGTGGCCCGTGCCCTGGAGCTCATCGAGCGCACCCGGGGGGCGATGCGCCGGATCTTCGAAGACTGCTCGGGCCTGGTGCAGTGGCTCGGCAAGGCCGAAAACCGTGACAAGCTGGCCCTGCTCCCGCAGAACAGCCAGCGGGACTTTGGCGCCCACCTGGACTCCATCTACGCGACCCTGATCATCAACGCCGAACGACTGCGGGAGGTGGAGCTCAGGCAGGCGGATGCCCAGGCCGGGGAGGGAGGGGGCGCGTCGGGATGAGCAGTCCCATGCACGGGCGGGTCTGCCTGGTCACGGGAGGCAGCTCGGGGGTCGGTCTGTCCGTGGCGCGCGGGCTGGCCCTGCAGGGGGCGACCCTGATTCTCCTGGCCCGGGACGCCGAGCGGGGCATGAAGGCCAAGGAGCGGCTGTCCGTGGAAACCGGCAATCCCCGCATCGGATTGGTTTCCGCCGACCTGTCCGAGCAGGACTCCGTGCGGAGCGCGGCTGCCGCGGTGCTCCGGGTGCATGGAGGGCTCCACGTGCTGGCCTGCTGCGCGGGGGTCCTCTACCCGCAGCGGCGCGTGGACTCGAGCGGCCACGAGCTGACCTTCGCCACCGAGGTTCTCGGGCACTTCCTGCTCGTCTCCCTGCTCCTGGAGCGTCTCCAGGCCTCGGCCCCGGCAAGGGTGGTCGTGGTCGCGGGGGGCCCCGGGCTCCTGAAGCGCGGTGTGATCCATTTCGACGACATCGGCCTGCGGGAGCGCTACAGCCCGCTCAGGGCGAAGCTGCAGGCAGCCGTGGCCAAAGTCCTGCTGACCCAGGAGCTGGCCCGCCGGCTGGAGGGCAGCCGGGTCACGGCCAACGTGTTCCGTCCCGGTCTGGTGCGCTCGAACCTGGCGCGGCACCTCCCCGGGAGCTTGCGCGTGCCCGTTCAGGCCGCTATGGCCCTGCTCGGCCGGGAGGCCGACAGCGGGGTGTTCGCCGCCTCCGCCCCGGAGCTGGAAGCAACCACCGGGGCCTACTTGGTGGGAAGGCACGCCGTCCCCTTTCCCGAGCGGCGGGAAGAAGCCCTGCGGTTGTGGCGGCTTCTGGAAGGGATGATCGCCGGCTTTTGAGCCGCCGGCTTCCGAGCCGCGGGCTTCCGAGCCGCCGGCTCCTGATCCGCGGGACCTACCAGATCCCGAGCTCGCCCAGGCGGTCCGTCACGGCCTCGGCCCAGCCGCGGTTGGCGAGCGGGCTGGCGGGGCTGGGGTGCAGGATCCCGGCCACTCGCGGCACGGGCCTTGCGGGATGGGTTTGCTGATCC
>JAFGFV010000046.1 GCA_016930895.1 Spirochaetales bacterium
CGCCGCCGTACCCGCAAAGATGAGCAGCCCCGCAGGCAGGTCCCGCGCCCGCAAACGCCCCAGCCCGAAGCGCTGCCAGGGCGACGGGGCGCGGCGCGGAGGCCTCCTGTCGGGCACCGCGTCCGGCCTTCGATCCGGCTGCCCTTGCCTTGCCGTCTCTCGGAGCCACAGGACATAGAGGAGCAGCGCAAGCTGCGGCAGCGCAGCCAGAAGGGCCTCCGCCATGAAACGGCCGGGCGACTCGTTGGCTGCCTGCAGGTCCCCGCATCCGATCACGAGCCCCGGGAGATAGAAGGCCGCGAACAGCAGCACCATCTCCAGCAGATTCTGCCTCACGATGGTACCCCGAGGCGAGCAGGAGGGCCGCTTGGGATCGGCAATAAAATCAGTTGATTCATTGGCCACAATGATCGAAAAGGAAGTAGGAATGCGTGGGGATACTCGGAAGATATATCATAGCGCTATTCGTTGCTGAACCATGTGGATCATAGCCGTAGTCGTCGCAGCGCTGCTCATCGGATTCTTCGTCTTTCTCAGGGTCGCCGGCCACGGCCGCTTCCCCTGGATCCAGTTCTACACCAAGGGCAAGGAGTCCGGTTTCACCTTCCGCGAGATCGGGCTGCTGCGCAAGGTGGCGATCGAGACCAAGATCGACAACCCGACCTCGCTGTTCTGGTCGATCAAGCAGCTGGACCGCTCGATCAAGGAGATCATCATCAAGATCCGCGGTCGGGACATGCTCGATGACGCGGACTCCAACGACCTCCTGGGCAAGCTCTACGAGCTGCGCAAGCGCGTGGAGTTCGATCTGCCCCGCTATCGCCTGGGTTTGCGCTCCACCCGGGAGATCATGGCCCGCCAGCGGGTCAGGGTCACGATTCCCGGCGCCGGGCCGTTCCAGGCGATCGTCCTGGAGAACCCCCAGAGGTACCTGGCCATGTCGCGCCCCCAGGGACCGGGCCTGCCTCCCGGGTTCAAGTGGAGCGGACAGCAGATCGGCGTGCACTTCTGGCGGGCCGAAGACGCAGGCTACTTCTTCAAGAGCAAGGTCCTCAACGACTTCGTGGACCAGAACTACGAGATCATCCACGTCGCGCACACCGACGACATCGCCCGCACCCAGAAGCGCCGCTCGATCCGGGTCAAGATGAACCACCCCGCGCAGGTCTATCCCCTGCGCTCGATCCAGGATGCCAACGAGCAGGAAGAGCGGGAACGCGGCTTGCGCTGCCGGCTCAAGGACCTGTCGGAAGACGGCGCAGCCCTCATGGTCGGCGGGCGCACCAAGGCGGGCGTGCCGATCAAGCTGCAGTTCGAGCTGGCCGACTACCTGGTCGTCATGTGCGGTCTGGTCAAGGGCGTCAACTACGACCAGCAGAAGAACGTCTCCCTCCTGCACGTCCAGGCCGTCCCGCTGAGCGCCCGCACGCGCAACCACATCCTGACGTACGTGTACAACGTCTTCGGCGAACAGGAACGGGAACGGGCCTAGCCGCGGCCGACCACGTGCACCTTCATCACGTTGGTGCCCCCCGGTTCGAGCGCCGGGATCCCCGCCGATATGATCACCAGTTCCCCCTCGCAGGCCAAACCTTTCTCGACGAGCAGCCGGTCGGTATCCGCGGCGGTCTGGAGGAAATCCTTTCGGAACTCCCGGAGCATCAGGGGGTGAACTCCCCACACCAGGGACAGCTGCTGCCAGGTGGAGCGCAGCGGGGTGACGGCCACGATCGGCACTGCGGGGCGGTACATGGAGATCAGCCGGGCGGTGCTGCCGGAGATCGTTTGCGCCACGATGCAGCGCGCCGAAAGGCGCTCAGCCGCATGGCAGACCGAGCGGGCCACCGCCAGCTGGGGTGAGTACCGCTGGTCTTCTTCCTCCGCCCTGACCCACCCCCTGTCGAGCCCGAGGTTGCGCTCCACGTGGTCGGCCACGCGCCGCATCATCTGGACGGATTCCACCGGGTACCCTCCCACCGCCGTCTCGCCGGAGAGCATGATGGCGTCCGAGCCGTCGTAGATGGCGTTCGCCACGTCGGTGACTTCGGCGCGGGTGGGCAGGGGATTGCGGATCATGCTGTCGAGCATCTGGGTGGCCGTTACCGTGAGCACGCCCCGAAGGTTGGCCTTGCGGATGATCTGCTTCTGGTAGACCGGGATCATCGACAGGTCCCCCTCGATGCCCAGGTCCCCCCGGGCCACCATCACCCCGTCGCTTACCTCCAGAATCGAATCGAGGTTGTCGATCGCCGTGGTCCGCTCGAGCTTGGCGATCAGCCGGGGAGGGTCCTCCACGCCGGCCACGAGCTCTCGCAGGTTGCGCATGTCTTCCGCCTCTTGGACGAAGGAGAGGGCCACGTAGTCCACTCCCTGGTCCAGGCCGAACTGGAGGTCCGCGACGTCCTTGGCCGTGGGGGCCCGCTGAGTGAGCGTGAGATCCGGGAAGTTGACCCCCTTGTGCGAGCTCAGGAGGCCGCCGTGGACCACCGTGCACTCGAGATGGTGCGCCGCCCTGGCCTCGACCCGCAGCTCGAGCATGCCGTCGTCGAGCAGGATCCGGGCTCCCACGGGCACGTCGGTCATGAGGTGGGGATAGTTGACCGGAATGGCGCCGCGAAGCTCCGGGGCATCGGGAACCGGGGCCGGCGTCAGGCGCACGGTCTGACCCTCGGGCAGGCTCATTCCCTGGGGAGGCAGTTCGCCGACCCGGATCTTCGGGCCCCCGAGGTCCTGGAGAATGCCAATGCTGCGTCCGGTGTGCTCGCGCAGCGCCTTCAGGTTCTCGATGATCTGGAGGTTGGAGGCGTGCGAGCCGTGGGAGAAGTTGATGCGCGCCACATCCATGCCCTCTTCGGCCAACCGCTGCAGCTTCTCCGGGGTCGAGGACACGGGACCGATGGTGCACACAATCTTGGTCTTTCGTTGCATAGAGGCTCTCAGTATAGCTCATCGTCGCTGCGGCGGCCAAGGGACCCGCGGCAAAGGCGAGGCGGTTCGCGATTCATTGATCTGGCGGGACACAGCCGCTACAATAGCCGCAAGAGAATCCGCCACGGGAGTGGGACTGATGGAGAGAGTGCGTCGGCCGCCCTCGCCGGCCCTGTTCCTGGCCGTGTCCCTGTTCGGCAGCACGCTTGTGAGCCTGAAGGCCGGGTATCTGCCGCTCCTTCCGCTCCTCGCGGCGCTGTGCACCGCCGCCGCAGCGGCCGCGTTGCTGCTGGCTCCGTCGTTCCTGCGAGGCTCCGGACGGAGGCTTGCGGCGGTGGCGCTGCTGTGCCTGGCCCTGGGCTGGGGAGCGGGCGCGGCCCGACTGTGGCCCCTGCTGCCCGTCCGGCTGGGAGGGGGTCGCGAGGCCTGCGCCGGCCAAGAGGCCGCCGCTCCTGGGACCCGAGCGGGACTCCTGCATTCCGGGCTTCCCCTGTCCCGGGTGAGGCGCTACCACGCCGTCCTGACCCGGGACAGCAGCGCTGCTCCCGGCGAGGCTGCCCGCTACGAGCTGCGGGTCACGCGCGTGGCCACCGCCGGCGGGGAGACTGTCGCCGCAGCGTCGGCCGCCGCCGTGCTGTGGGTCCCGCAGGGGCCCCGGCTGGCGGCGGGCCGACGGATCGAGGTGGAGGGGAGGCTGAGACCCCAGGCCCCAGGGGGGCCACCCGCGCTGAGCTCGACGGTTTCCACGAAGGCGCTGACCGTCCACGGGTACGCAAGCTCCCTGGCGGCACGCCGGGCGGGGCTCCTGGGGGCCGTCCGGTCGAGGCTGGGAGGGCTCGAGGCACCCGCTGCCGCCACCCTCGAGGCCTTGATTCTCGGAAGCCGCGAGGAGATCTCGACGGAGCTGTACGAGGGGTTCCGCGCCAGCGGCAGCCTGCACCTCCTGGCCCTGTCGGGGCTGCATGCGGGAATCCTGTACCTGCTGGTCACCCGCCTGCTCGCCTTCGTGCGCTCCCGGGGGTTGCGGAGCCTGGCGGCGGCCGCCGTGCTGGTGGCCTACCTGTTCGTGGCCGGGCCGCGCCCGTCCCTGTTCCGGGCGGTGGTCATGATTCTGGCTGCGGTCCTGGGGCGGCTGCTGGATCGGGATGCCCGGCCGCTCAACCTGCTGGCCCTGGCGGCGGCAGCCCTGATCCTGATCGATCCCGCCGCCGTGCTCACTCTTTCCTTCCAGCTCTCCTTCCTGGCAGTGGCCGGAATCCTGGTCCTGTCGCCGGGATTGCAGGGCTGGCTGGAAAAGGGGCTGCCGTCATTCGCTGCGGCTGCGCTGGCATACTCGACCGCGGCCCAGGCGGCTACGGCGCCGCTGCTGCTGGCTCGCTTCGGGGTGATTCACCCGATCGGGCTCCTCGCGGCCCTGCCGCTCATTCCCCTGGTCACCGTGTTCATTTGGGCCGGCCTGGGCTACCTGGCCCTGGCGGGGACCTTTCTGGGGGACGCGCTGGGGCTCGGGCTGCCCGGACTCCACGGGCTGCTGGAGGGGTGCGTGGGGCTCTGTGCCCGGGTACCGCCCCTGTTCGGTGCCGCTGCCGTGCCGCTGGTCGTCCTGCTCCTGGGAGTGTCGCTCCTGCCGTGCGTGTCTGGACGCCTGCCGGGAAGCCTGTCTGGAAACCTGCGTCGAGATCGGAGCGCCGTGCCGCAAGCGGTCTCGTATCCGGGGTCGCCGTGAACTACGACTCGCCGCTGGAGATCCGCGCCACCCTCGAGAGGCTGGGGCTCAGCCCGCACAAGCGCTGGGGCCAGAACTTCCTCGTCAACCCGCATGCCCGCAGCCGGATCGTGGAGCTGCTGGAGGCGCAGCCTGAGGACACGGTCTGGGAGATCGGGCCGGGGCTGGGCTGCCTCACGGTCCTGCTGCTGCCCCGGGTGCGCTGCCTGGTCGGGTTCGAGGTGGACTGGGGGCTGGTCCGCTTCCTGGAGCGCGAGCTCGCGCCGCAGGGACCCTTGGAGCTGGTCCAGGGGGACGTGCTCAAGACCTGGAAACGGGAGCTGGACAGGAGGGGAGGGCCGCAGCGGCTCGTCGGGAACCTGCCGTATTCCTCGGCTTCGGCCCTGATCGCCGACCTCGCCGAGGCGGGCCTGCGCCCCCCCCGCATGGTGTTCACGGTCCAGCGGGAGCTGGCCCAGCGCATGACCGCCGTCCCGGGCGAGAAGGCCTATTCGTCCTTCTCCGTGCTCGTGCAGGTCGGCTACCGCGTCCAGTCGCGCATGGAGCTGAACCCCGGCTCCTTCTATCCGCCCCCGCAGGTGAGCTCCTCCGTGGTGGTGCTCAGTCCGCAGCTCGCGATCCGGCAGCCCGCCGACCGGGCCCTGTTCCTGCGCCTGGTCCGGGCCCTGTTCGTCTCCAGGCGCAAGACCCTTTGGAACAATCTCGCCGCCGGCGGGTTCGCGGCAGGCGGGCGGACAGAGCTACTGCGGGAGCTTCTGGCCCTGGAGGGGATCGATCCCGGCCTGCGCAGCGAGACCCTGGAGCCGGAGCAGTTCGTGCGGTTGGCCGACCGCCTCGCCGCTCCTACAGGATCTTGAGGCTTTCGAGCACCGCCCTGAGCTTCTTGCGGCTGTCCTCGGAAGGGGCACACATCGGCAGGCGGTAGGACTCGGTCAGCATCCCCTTCATGGCCATGGCCGCCTTGATCGGGATCGGGTTGGTTTCGATGAAGATGGCCTTGAACAGGGGCAGGAGCTCGTAGTGCAGGGTGCGTGCGCGCTCCCAGTCTCCGTCGAGCGCCGCGTGGGTCAACGCGCGCATTCGGTCCGGCACGATGTTGCTGGCCACGGAGATGACCCCGCGGCCTCCCAGGCCCATGAGCGGGAAGGTCAGATTGTCGTCCCCGGAGAGGACGTCGAAATCCCCTGGTTTCTCGGCGATCAGCTCCATCATCTGGGCGATGCTCCCGCTCGCCTCCTTGACGCCCACGATGTTGGGGTGCTGGGCCAGGCGGAGCATGACGGGGTTCTCGATGTTCTTGCCCGTGCGGCCGGGGATGTTGTACACGATCATCGGCAGGTCCACCGCGTCGGCAATGGCCGTGAAGTGGCGGTAGAACCCTTCTGCGGTAGGCTTGTTGTAGTAGGGGGCGACCTGGAGGCTGGCGTCCACCCCGATCCGCTTCGCGAGCTCGGTCAGATGGATGGCCTTGTCCGTGCAGTTGGAGCCCGTCCCGGCGATGACCGGCACGCGTCCTCCCGCCTGATCGACGACGATCCGGATCACCGCTTCGGTCTCCTCCGGTCCCAGCGTCGGGCTCTCCCCGGTGGTGCCCACGGGCACGAGGCCGTCGATCCCGTGCTCGATCTGGAAATCCACCAGCTTGCGCAGAGATGATTCGTCCAGGCTCCCGTCCTCCTTGAACGGGGTCACCAGCGCGGTCAGTGCTCCCTGGAACATTACGGCCCTCCTTGTCGGCGTGGTGTGCGGAATCCGTCAATCATAACGGCCGAGAGGCGATCGTTCAAGGCCCGCGCGTCGGCCCCGCCGCTGCGCGGCCCCGCCGCTGGGCGGCCTTGTCCGCTCAGAATGCATTTGCTACACTCGAGCCTTGGATCTTGGAGACGAGGAGATGCTCATGGTCAGGATCGTCATTCACGGTTGCAGCGGCAAGATGGGCAGGGTGGTCGCCGCCGCGGCGGCGGCGAGCCCGGACATCGAGATAGCGGCGGGGATCGACGTGGCGGCTCCCGAGACCCCGCCGGATTTCCCGGTGTACTCCGACCTGCTGGCCTGCGATGTCCAGGCGGATGTGGTCATCGATTTCTCCTCGCCCAAGGCCCTGGGCGGGCTGCTCGAAGCCGCGGCGGCCCGGGGGCTCGCCGTGGTGGTCGCGACGACCGGCCTGGCCCCCGAGGACCAGGAGCGGCTTGCCGAAGCGGCGCAGCGGATTGCGGTTTTCAGATCCGCCAACATGTCCCTGGGGATCAATCTCCTGTCGGAGCTCGCGCAGAAGGCAGCCTCGGTGTTCGGCGATCGCTTCGACATCGAGATCGTGGAGCGCCACCACAACCAGAAAAAGGACGCCCCGTCAGGAACGGCGCTCCTCCTGGCGGACGCCATCAACGAAGTGTTCCTCGGGAACAAGCGCTATCTCTACGGCCGCCACGGGCGCAACGAGCAACGGGAGGTTCCGGACATCGGGATCCACGCCGTGCGGGCCGGAACGATCGTCGGCGAGCACGAAGTGATCTTCGCGGGCAAGGACGAGATCGTCGAGCTGCGCCACAGCGCCTCCTCGCGGCAGATCTTTGCCCTTGGGGCCCTGCAGGCCGCTCGCTTTCTCAAGGGCAAGCCGCCGGGGCTGTACAGCATGAAGGAGATGATCACCGCGGAGAGCGCAGTCACCCGCCTGTACACGACCACCGAGGAGGCCCTGGTGTCGCTCTACGGGGTGCCGTGGGACCCGGTGAGGATCGCCGAGGTGTTCCGGCGGATCGGCGAGGCGGGAGTGTGGGTGGACATGATCAGCCAGACCGCGCCCGTGGAAGGCTCGGTCAGCCTCTCCTTCACCTTGTACCGCACGGAGCTGCAGCGGGTGGGGTCCCTGCTGGAATCCCTCCGGGCGGACATGCCCGCGCTTCGCGCGCAGGTTCGCGAAGACATCGCCAAGATCGCCGTGGAGGGTCCCGGGATGGAAACCCAGTCGGGGGTCGCGGCGCGGGTGTTCGGCGTCCTCGCCGCCGAGGAGATCCAGATCCTGTCGGTGAGCACCTCGGAGACCAAGATCACCCTGATCACCCAGGAGAAGGACGAAGGGAAAGCGGTCCAGTCCATCAAGGCCGCCTTCTCCATCTAAGCCTGCTCCCATGTCCGGTTCGGTGCAGGAAATCGGCGTCTACGGCCTGGGCCGTTTCGGCTCTTTCTACGCGGGCATCCTGCGGGGGATCGCCCCGGTGCTCGCCTACTCCCG
>JAFGFV010000307.1 GCA_016930895.1 Spirochaetales bacterium
ACCGGGATCTCGTCCACCAGCTGCTCGGCGTAGGCCAGGCCCACCACCGCGTGCTCAATCCCCGCGCAGCGTGTCCCCGACAGCAGGCGGTCATAGTAGCCCTTGCCCCGCCCCAGGCGGCGCCGGTGCCGATCGAAGCCCAACCCGGGTGCGAGAACCAGCAAGCCGCACCCCCCGCCGTTCGCCGCCGACTCCTCCGCCAGGCGACAGGGATCGACCACCTCCCAGCCCGGGTCCGGCTCCAGGACCCCGAACTGGTGGGGCAGGAGATCCTGTGTTCTTCCATGGTAGCGGTAGAAAGCCAGGTGATGCCCCTCCATGCGGGGGATCGCGACCTGCTTACGGCTGCGATAGGCCCCGACGATGATTTCCCGGGTCTCGACCTCCGCCGGCATGGCGATGTAGGCGAACACCCACCGTGCCTGTTCCCACCAGGAGGTGGAAAAGAGATTCTCGGCAATCCGTCGGCTCTTCTCCTGGAGCTCGGGTCCGGTCAGGGTGGCAAGGCGGTCACGGATCTGTTTCCGCAGCTCCCGCTTCCGGGCGGCTACACTGTCCAACGCATCACTCTCGGGTCTTCAGATGAGATAAGAAGCAGAATCGGGCTGGGCGGACTCGAACCGCCGACCCCTTGACCCCCAGTCAAGTACGCTAACCATCTGCGCTACAGCCCGAACGTCCAGCGGAGGGGAGTCTAACACGCACCCCTCCGCGGTGTCAACAAGACCCCTTCAGTCGGAACCGGCTTCCAGCCGTGGCAGGAACTCCGGGAACTCGTACTCGATGCGGCCGCTGTCGGTCACCCTCATCACGGCGTATCCCTTGCGGGCCATCTCTTCGAGAGCCTGTTCGGCTTGCTGGATCGACAGCTCCGTCTGCAGGGCTACCACCGCGGGCGTGACGATCCCCTGCTCATCCCGCGCCGCCTGCAGGACCTGCTTCTCCGCGGAGGGCAAGGCGGGTCGGGCAGCCGGGCGCCGGTCCTGCACGCGCCCGCTCCTGCCGAGCGCGAGCAGGCCGTTCACCAGGGGCAGAATGCCGGCGAACACGAGGGGGAAGATGAAGAACCACCCTCCCGGGCGGGTCGCCAGATAGGCTATGCCGAACGCCACCGTGAACGCCAGTCCCGTGGCAATGGACCTGCGCGGTGACGACCCTTGGCGTCCGGAGTAACGATCGCTCATCGGAGTCAAGAGTACTCAGGTGAGCAGGCAAAGTCAATTTCCCGGCGGGTCACAGGCAGCCTGGAAGGCCCGACGCCGATGGGATATAGTCACAAGGGAGGAAGGCACATGGCAAAGGGAAAGGCACCCGGGGCAGGCAGGAGCTCCGGCGGCGCTGAACGGACTGCAGGGAAGTCGAGAAAGGGGAAGGGGGCGTCTGGGTCTCCGAAGACCCCGTCGGCGCAGAAGCAGCGGCTGGAGGGGGAGCTCATCGAGGCGATCCAGCAGGTCGACGAGGAAGGGCTTCTCTTTCTCCTGCAGCAGGCCCAGATCCTGGTCCACAACGCCCAAGTGGACCGCCTGAACCAGGAGATGCTCGAGCTCCAGGAGCGGCGCGGCCGCGCCGGCGGGGCTGCGGCTCCGGCGGAGGCACCGGCCGGCCAGGGGGCCCGGAGCGGCCCGGTGCGGATCGACGAGGCGGACAACCGCAAGAGCTTCTTCCTGGACTTCGGAGGGGTGCGCAAGGCCCTCTCGCTTCAGGAGATGCAGCGAATCGTCAAGATCTGCTACGCCGCCGAGTCCAAGAGCGCGGCTCTGCGCCAGCTGTACACCGTGTTCTCCCGGGAGCGCGGAGACATCCTCGCCGACGCCAGAATCGGTGGGCCTTCCAGCCCTCTCCTGGACGCCCTGTTTCACGCGGTGCGCCAGAAGTACCGCCTCGAGGAGCGCTGAGTCTCGAGAAGCGTTGGGTCCCGCCCCAGGCGTTGGGCCCGCCTACTCCTTGTGGAAGCTCGCCATCTCCTTGATCTCCGGTGCCTGTCCGGTTTCCTCCCGGATGCCCCGGTGGACGATGGCGGCGACCCCTGTCGACAGCCCGAAGAGATTGATGAATCCGGTCGCGTCGAACTGGTTGTACGAGCTGGCTCCGAAGGACGCCAGGTCCTGCAGGTACAGTGAGTATGGAGACTTGCGGCCGGCCACGATCACGTTGCCCTTGTAGAGAACCAGGCGCACCGTGCCTGTGGTGAACTCCGAGATCTTGGCCATGAAGGCCTCCAGGGACTCTCGCAGGGTCGTAAACCACTTCCCGGAGTAGACCATCTCGGCGTAGCGCATGGCCATGGCACGCTTGAAGTGCAGCGCGTCCCCGTCCAGGGTCATCATCTCCAGCTCCCGCAGAGCCGTGAAGAGGATCGTCCCCCCCGGGGTCTCGTAGACCCCCCGGCTCTTCATCCCGACCTGGCGCGTCTCGACCATGTCGACCCGCCCGATGCCGTTCTCCGCTCCGAGACGATTGAGGGTCTGCAGCAACTCGACGGGCGCCAGGCGCTTCCCGTCGACCGCCACGGGCATGCCCTGCCTGAACTCGACCGTCAGCTCCGTTTCCCTGTCCGGCGCGTCCTGGGGTGAGCGGGTGCTCTGGAACATGGGCTCCATGGGCCGGTTCCACGGGTCCTCCAGATCTCCGCCCTCGTGGCTGAGATGCCAGAGGTTCCCGTCCCTGGAGTAGATCTTGTCCTTCGTGATCTTGCCCAGGTCGATGCCGTGCGCCTGGGCGTAGTCGATGGCCTCCTCCCGGGAACGGATGTCCCACTCCCGCCACGGGGCAATGACCTTGAGGTGGGGAGCGAGGGCCTTGTAGGTCAGCTCGAAGCGCACCTGGTCGTTGCCCTTGCCCGTGCATCCGTGGGCGACCGCGTCGGCCCCTTCCTGCAGAGCCACCTCCACCTGGTGCTTGGCCTGCAGAGGCCGGGCGATCGAGGTACCCAGCAGGTACTTGTCCTCGTAGATGGCCCCGGCGCGCAGAAGCGGGAACAGGTAGTCCCGGACGAACTCCTCGCGCACGTCCTGGAGGTACAGTTTCGAAGCCCCCGAGCTCAAGGCCTTCTTCTCGAGGCCGCTCAGGTCCTCATCCTGCCCAACGTTGGTGCACATGGCGATCACCTCCGCCCCCGGGTAGTGCTCCTTGAGCCAGGGGATAATGATCGAGGTGTCCAGGCCTCCCGAGTAGGCCAGCACGATCTTGTGAATATCTTGTTTGGACATGAAAGTCCCTCCTTACGAAAACCGAATTCGGTGCCGCCGGCGGTCTTTCGCCGCCGGCCTGTCAGCCCGAGCCCGCGGCGAGGTGGGC
>JAFGFV010000047.1 GCA_016930895.1 Spirochaetales bacterium
ACTCCGAGGGGCCGGAGATGGACGTGTCCGGGCTGGTCACCTTTCTCAACGACCTGGTCTTCTGCCCGACCGCCTACTTCTCGCTTCCCGTCGTCTGGAGGCAGGTGGACGAGCGCCGGGCCGAGCTGTCGCTGTCCCATGGAGGCAGGGTGGTCAAAGCGGTGCTGAGCTTCGACGAGAGCGGACGCCTTGTGGACTGGCATTCGGAGGACCGCTACGCGGAAGTCAACGGCGAGCAGCTGCGGGACCGCTGGTCGACCCCGATGACGGCGTACGGAGAGGTGTCAGGGCTGCGGATACCGATCGCCGGGCAGGGGGTCCACGACTACGAAGGGGTGCCGCCCTACGTCTACGTGGAGCTGGACCGGGTCAGGGAGCTCGCCTGGAACCGACGGGGCCTGCCGCCGGCGCGGTAGGCGGCGTTCTTCTATCGCCTTCGTCCTCTCGAAGAGGCACCCCCTCCGCCGCCGAAGATCACGATTACCCCGAGCAGGAAGCCGAAGTTGTACCAGCCCCCGTTGTTGTGGACCTCGTACATCTGTACGTTCCGGGTGAACAGGGAGATGATAAAGGTCACCGGGGCGATGATCCCGTGCCACAGGCCCCGCCAGAAGCCGGCAACGATTCCCTCCGGGTTGGGCGAGCTGATCAGGTCGTTCGGGCCTGCCGCGCAGCCTGCCAGCGTCAGCAGGATCAGCGCCAAGATGGCGATGCCGATTGCCTTCCTCATGGTTTTTCCTCCTCTGGGTGCGCCGGCGTCGAGCTCCTGCCTCAGGAAGCCCCCGCGGCGATTCGGCCCGCCCACTGGGCGGCCCGCTTGAGCTCGTTCGTCTTCAAGGGACCCTCGGTCCCGCCCACGGCGAACCCCTCGGGGGGCACCCCCAGGTTGCCCCCGCTGTTTTGCAGCCTCTTCGCGATCTGCGGGGCAGCGTAGCCCATGGCTTTGACGAAGAAGCGCAGAATCGGCGACTTGATGTCAGTGGGCCCGATCCGCGTATCGAAGGCGGCCACCGTCGTGCCCTTCAGCCCTCGCGCGGCAATCTTCTTCAGCAGGGCGGTGGTGGCCTCGCTGGGCCGGAAGGCCCGGGTCGGGGAGCCTACGATCAGAAGCTCGATCCGGTCGAGCCCGCTCAGGTCGACCTCGCCTGCCCGGACCACGGCAACCTCCTGGTCGGAGCCGAGCTCCCCGGCGATCGCCCGGGCCACCTGTTCGGTGTTGCCGAAGTACGAATCGTACACGACCATGACCTTCATTTCGAACTGCCTCCCTGTCCCCCTGTTCGCTCAGCGGCGCGTCGGCGCGGCTGGCGCCATTGTCCCCCGCGGGGCGAGGCTTGTCCAGGGGGTGTGGCCGGCGCGCGAAATGCGTCAAGTGTAGTGACCCACCGCCGTCAACGAACTGACCCGCGTGTCGTCAGCTGAACCGACCCGGCTGTCGTCAAGGAACGCAACTCTCAAACCAACCGCACCTTGTGAGGGGGCACTGGACGGGCGATCCTGGGCGGCGACAATCATGGAGCTCAGGAGGCCTGGAATGGATGAGGCATGCACGGGCAAACAGCGTCACCGCCGAGAGGAGGAATGGCGCCAGCTGATCGCTGCCTGGAAAGCCAGCGGTAAGTCGCGGCAGGCGTGGTGCGCCGAGCATGCGGTGAGCTACGACTCGATGCGCCGCTGGTGTCCTGGGACCGAAACGGATTCTGTCTGTGGCAGTCATGGGAAGCTTCCCACGTAACTGGCAATCTGTACCCCGGCCCGATTCCGGAGAGTCACGCTGTCGGTCACCGGAGCCGCCCCGCGCAATCGTAGAAGAGCGGCAGACTCGCCTCGACCATAGCGTGGGCGCAGATCTCGGCGATTTACCCGCTCAGCTATCTCTTTGCCTTGAGCAGGCGCAGGTGCTGCTTCACAAAAAGCTCCTCTTCGAAGCTGGTAAAGCCTCGGCTTGCGAGCATTTCCTTGAGATCGAGCTTCAAGAATTCCGCCGCCAGCTCGCATTCGCCGTGAATGAAGACCCAGCGAATGGGGAACCAGAGCCTTTGAAGATCGAACCCGTTGTAGTCCAAGATGCAGAAGGCCCCTCCGGGCTTGAGGGCCCGGTACGCATTGTCGATGATCTGAAGCTTCTGGGCATCCTCAAAACCATGCAGGGCAAAGGAGATAAACACCTTATCGAATTCCTCCTGATAGCTCAGGAGTGTTTCCACTCGCTGCTCCCGAAACTCAATATTGGCATAGGCACGGCAGCGCTTTCGAGACAGGCTCAGCATCTCGTCGCTGATGTCAAGCCCCAAGATCCTGCCTTCACGGCCTATCTTGCGGGCCATGAGACAGTCATTCCTGCCTGTCCCCGAGCCCAAGTCCAGAATAGACTCTCCCGGCTGGATGTCCATCCTGTCAACGACCTTCTGAATCAGATGGGGGTAGAGCCCCAGCGAGATCGCGTTCATCAGAAGATCGTAATGGCGGGCTGTCCCCCGGCCGACCTCTACTTTTGACCTTGATGAGCCCAAGATATACCCCTCAGTCGCGATAGGTCAGGTCAATATCCCAGTATCCCTTGACGGCGGTGTTGTTCTGATCATCCCCGTCACCGTCTACTACAATTCAAGTTGTTGTCTTTCGGGCTCCTTCCGGCCCTCTCAACACTCGACAGGTCCAGGACGGCTTCCTTGATTTCCGGAGAATAAGCATAGCGCCCCGTAATGTCGTAGCCCCTTCCCACCACTACCTTGACCTCTTGGGGGACATCCCTGTTGTCATCGGAACCACTACCGAATAGATCACAAGATGCCCATGTAAACCTCAGACTGATGCCAGAAAGAAGAAACCTTGTTGATGCTCTTGCCTTTTTCTTTTTTGAGCATACTCCCTTTTATATGTAGTACATAGTATATCACCAGGCAGGGAAAGCCAGTATTCGTTGAACGATGTCAAGCGACACCGAAAACTGAGCCCTTGGCGATACGACGTTCGCAGCGTCGGGAAATGAGCTGAAAGAACCGGTGAACGGCACGCGGCGGTAGCCCGAGTTCCGCACCCCCTAGCCAAGGCTTCAGCCGCGCGGTTTGTCTGCCGCCGGTCCCTCCCGCGGCTTGTACTCTTCGCCGCCCAGCCAGAGGTTGATCCGCGTCGTGTCGTTGACCCGGCTCACGTCGGCGTGCTTGACCTGCCAGCCGATGAGGTTGAGCCGGCCGGACCCCAGCAGGTCGAAGCCGGCCATGCCGCCATAGTAGCCCGCCAGCTCCGGCCGGCTCTCCCCGCACAGGGCAGCCTCCATGCTGCGCAGCTCCTCGTCGCTTCGGGGGGTGTCGTCGAAGACGACCAGGTGCAGACCGTCCGCTTCCTGGTGCAGGGAGATCACCATGCGCCCTGGGTCCGCGTCCAGGATGACGTGCGCCAGCTCGCCGATCAGGTGCAGGATGAATTCCTTGCGGTTCATGGTTCTCCTTTGCGCTTGGGCGCGCTGCGGCGGGGTCTGCTGCTGCGGTACCATTCGATGACCGCCACGAGGCCGGTGGCCGTCAGCCC